>NZ_JBJJBV010000343.1:0-6295 GCF_045446735.1 Nocardiopsis protaetiae | reverse complement strand
GGCCTCCAGCCGCGCCAGGAGGCGGTCCCGTGCGTGGTCCAGGTGCTCGGCCAGGTGGACGCGGGCCCGCTCGGGGTCCCGGGCCTGGATGCCCTCCAGGATCGCCGCGTGCTCGTGGGCGATGGTGCTGCCCTGCGTCGAACGGTGCGCCTGGAAACGGCCCATGGTCAGGTGCACCTCGCCCATGATCAGCTCGTGCATCCGGTTCAGCCGCGGGCTCCCGGCCCCGGAGACGAGCGCCGTGTGGAAGGCGATGTCGGCGTCCACCTGCCGCTCGAAGTTCCCGTCCCGGGCCGCCGCCTCGATGAGCACCTGCGCCTCGGCCGCCTCGGCGGGCACCGACCCCTCGGCGGCCAGGACGGTGATGGCCGCGCTCTCCACGGTGCCCCGGCTGAAGAACAGGTCGCGGATCTCGTCGGCGCCCAGCTCGGGGACCACCGCGGTCTTGTGGGCCGAGCGCCGGAGCAGGCCGAGCACGGTGAGTCGTTCCAGGCACACCTTGGCCGTCGGGCGTGCGACGTCGTACTCGGTGGCGATGCGCTGCTCGGTGAGTTTCTCGCCCGCGGCGATCTCGCCGTTGATGATGCGCCGACGCAGGGACTGGTAGAGGGCGTCGGTCAGGGACGAGGGGGCGAGAGAGAAGTTGGCCTGTCGATTCACGGATTCATGGTGCCACAGCGAAGTCTCAGACACATACATCTGTATAGCGAGTGCACCGGTAAAACAAAAGGTCGTTCGTCCCGGAACGCGCTCACTGTGAGCACTCGCACACGGCGACGCCCCGACCGCGGTCGTGCGGTCGGGGCGTCGCCGGGGCCCGGCGGTGCGCCGGGGCCGGGTGTCAGAGGCGTTCGAAGACCGTGGCGTTGGCGAGGCCGCCCGCCTCGCACATCACCTGGAGGCCGTAGCGCCCGCCCGTCTGCTCCAGCACGTTGAGCAGGGTGGCGGTCAGCCGGGCGCCGGAGGCGCCCAGCGGGTGGCCGATGGCGGTGGCGCCGCCGTTGACGTTGACCCGGGCCGGGTCGGCGCCGGTCTCCTTCTGCCAGGCGAGCACCACCGACGCGAAGGCCTCGTTGACCTCGAAGGCGTCGATGTCGTCCAGGCGCAGCCCGGCCCGGGCGAGCACCTTCTCGGTTGCCGGGATGATGCCGGTGAGCATGTACAGCGGGTCGTCGCCCACCACCGCGAAGGAGTGGACGCGGGCGCGGGGGCGCAGGCCCATGCGGCGGGCCGCCTCCTCGCCCGCCACGAGCACGGCGGCCGCGCCGTCGTTGACGGGGGAGCTGTTGCCCGCGGTGACCTTCCACTCCACCTCGGGGAACCGCCGCCTCCAGTGGTCGTTCTCGAAGGCGGTGCGCAGCCCGGCGAGGATCTCCGGGGTGGTGCCCGGGCGGATGGTCTCGTCGGTGCGCAGGTCGTTGAGGGGGCTCACCTCGGCGTCGAACCGGCCCCGGGCCCAGGCGTCGGCGGCCCGCCGGTGCGAGGTGGCGGAGAACTCGTCGAGGAGCCCGCGGTCCAGGCCCCAGCGCTGGGCGATGAGCTCGGCGCTCACCCCCTGCGGGATCAGGCCCTCGGGGTAGCGCGCCCCGACGGCGGGGCCGAGGAGGTCGCGGCCCAGCGACTGCGAGCCGATGGGCACGCGGCTCATGGACTCCACGCCGGAGGCGATGGCGAGGTCGTAGGCGCCGGCGATGACCCCCTGGGCGGCGAAGTGCAGGGCCTGCTGGCTGGACCCGCACTGGCGGTCGACGGTCACGGCGGGCACCGACTCGGGGAACCCGGCGGCCAGGGCGGCCCACCGGGCGGTGTTGCCGGACTGCTCGCCGACCTGGCCGACGGTGCCGCCGATGACGTCGTCGATCTGTGCGGGGTCGATCCCGGTACGGTCCACCAGCGAGCGCAGGGCGTGGGCGTGCAGGTCCACGGGGTGGACGTCGGCGTAGGCACCTCCCGGCCTGCCCTTGGCGAGGGGGGTGCGGACGGCGTCCACGATGACGGCGGCGGTCATGGCGACTCCCTTGGTGCGCGGCCTGTGCGGTCACCTTAACCGAGAGGGTTTGGTTTTCAAACTATCGGGATCCGCTTTTGTGGAGGACGCCGTTCATGTCCTGGCCGGGGGAGCGGGGGCGGCGGCGATAGCATGCGCGGGTCACTCCCACCACTCGCGTCACGAGGAGACCCCCGGTGAATCCCCCGATGCCCGGCCCGCTGAAGGCCGCCCGAATCATCCTGCTCGTCACGGCCGGGCTGGTCGGCGTGGCCCTGCTGATGAACCTGCTCGGCCTGTTCTACCTGCTCGGCCTGCCCGCGCAGGAGCAGCGGGAGCTGACCGCCGGGAACGGGACCGGTCTGGGCGACATCCTGCTGCGGTTCGGCATCGGCGCGGTGTCCGTGGCGGCCCTGCTGGCCGCCGGGCTGCTGCTGCCCCGGGGCGGGCGGCGCACCCACCTCATCGTGCGCCTGCTGACCGGCGGGGCCGCGCTGGTGACCGTCGCCGGTGCGCTCGTCACCGACCGGGCGGCCGCCATGGTGGTGATCTTCCCGCTGATTGTGCTCATCCTGTTGCAGCTGCGCCCCTCGCACGAGTGGTTCGAAGCGACCGACCCCTCCTGACCGGCGCCCCGTCACCCCGGGTTCATGTCGAACGGTGTTCGGGTCATCACCCTCGATAACGGACACGGCGAGACAAGGGCCACAACAGCCCCATGCGCCCCACAGGTTTTCCGAAAGCGTTCACGTTCACTCCCTCGCATTCCGTAAGGTGTTCTCCGGGACCTGGAAGTCCCGGAGCGGGGCGGTGTGGACGGACGCCCCGCCCGGGCCCCGGATCCCACCCGGTTCCGCCGGTGCCGGCCGTGCCCGTAGGGCGGACGGCGGTCGACACCGGCGGGCCGGACCCTCACGGACCCATCTGCGGGCTCAGCCCGTGTTGCGGGCCAGCACCAGGTCGATCAGCTCCCGGTCGGGGAAGTCCATCACCACGATCCCGGTGCGTTCCAGGGGCGCCTGCCGCAGGTGCGCCACCGCGTAGGTGTTGACCCCGCGCGAGCCCAGGAACCCCCAGGCCACCTCGCGCGGATTCGCGAACGGGGCACCGCTCCCGCTCAGGTGGTTCACGTACAGCGTCCCCGCCGACCCCGTCGCCGCCTTCTCCAGGTGCACGCGCACCTTCTCCCACTTGGCCGGGATGTCGAACAGGGTGGGCACCTGGTAGGCGTCCTGGATGTCCGTCGCCGGGCCGTTCCACCCGATCCCGTAGTCGCGCGAGGCCGCGAAGTCCTGCACGATGACGATCCGCCCGCGCACCTCGCCCAGGTCCGGCACGTACGCCCCGCCCTGCACCGGCGGCCGCCACAGGCGCTCGCCCAGGATGTCCCGGGTGTCCGGGTTCCCCTCGATGTAGTGGTCCAGGGTCTGCTGGTAGCTGCGGGTGTTCTCGGCCTCGGTGTGCTCCTTCTTCATCCGGATCAGCACCGTCTCGGTGGGGTTGCGGTCCAGGAACGCGTCGATCGCCACGACCACGTCGGTGAAGTTCAGGTGCAGGTACTCGGCGCCGTGGTGGATGGGGAACGCGTCCCGGTAGTGGCGGGTGCGCACGTCCAGGAACCGCACGCCCGCGTCGAGCTGCTCGGCGATGGTCAGGTCCTGGGTGCGCGACCACACCGTGCCGCGCCAGGCGCCGCTGTCGTGGGTGCCGGGGATGGACAGCTCCGCCAGGCCCGCGCCGTCGGGCAGGGCGCCCATCCAGCCGGCGGGTTCGGCGGCGGCCACGGTCTCGGCGACGGCCGGGGCGGGGGCCATGAGACCGGGCAGGACGACCAGGGTCACCAGGGCCGACCACACCAGGGACAGGGGCGAGGGGCGCTGAGCGGTCGGGGCGTGGACCGGGAGGGAGGGCGCGGGGGCAGGGGAGGGTGCGGGGGCGGACACGGGGGGCATGGGGTTCCTCCGTTCGCGGGGGCGGACGCGGGGGAGCGCCCGATCCCGTCCACACTGCCACGCGGCGGGCGCCCCCACACCCCCCTTATCGCGCCGGGTCCCGCGTACCGTTCCCGCCCCGGACCCGGGCGGGGGCCGACGGGCCGGCGGCCGCGGTGCCGTCGGTGGGGTCGGTGACGTCGGCGGAGGCCACCCCCACCGCGAGGTCCACGTCGCGCATCACCTCGGACAGGACCAGGGCGGGCACGTGCGCCAGGTCGGAGGGCAGTGGCCGGGCCGGGCGGCTGCGGACCCGGTCGGGGTCGGCCCGGTGGAAGCGCACCGGGCCGGCGGCGCACCGGCCGATCCGGCCCTGGTCGTCGGGTTCGTCGGCCGCGGCGAGGGTGAGGGTCACCCGCCAGCCGGTGCCCGTCCCCAGGTCCCGGTACACGCGCTCGGCGAGGGCGTCCTGGCCGCCGTCCCAGCCGCCCAGCTGGCCCACGGTCCAGCCCCGCGCGCCCAGCAGCGCCTTGGCCCGGTCGTAGTCGAGGACGCGCCCGGTGAACCGGTCGGAGTGGGTGCCGGTCTCCTCCTCGGCGGGGGTGAGCAGGTAGGTCTCGCGGTGGGCCTGGCGGACCGGCTGGGCGATCTCCAGGGCGGCGAACCGGTCGCGCCAGGCCCGCACCCGGTCGGGGGTCGAACGCGCCGGGTGCCAGGCGCGCACCGGCGCGGCCGGGTCCAGGTCGGCGATCCGTGCGAGGGTCGAGCCGTCCGCGGCGACCAGCCGCCAGGCGCTCTCCTTCCCGCCCTCGTCCCCGTCCCCACCCTCGGTCTCGACGGCGCCCGTCACACGGTCCGCGCCGTCGCCGACCTCCCACAGCATCCGCCGGGCCGGGACGCCGGTCACCGGGTGGTCCAGGTGGTGGCGCACCCAGGACCCCGCGGTGAGGACCCGCCCCTCGGCCAGCAGCGTCTCGGCCCGGGCGCGCCCGGTGGCCAGGGTGGCGCGCAGCTCCTTGAGCTCGGCGCGCAGCTCCCGCAGCCGCTCCGGGTGCTCCCGGCGCACCTCCGCGGGGGCGGAGGCCGGGGTTCGTCCGGCCGGGTCGCGGAAGGACAGGGCGGCGGTGCCGTCGGCGGCCACCGACAGCACCGCGGTGTGCCCGCCCAGGGGTTCGGCGCGGGTGCCGTCCGGGCCCAGGCCGTGGTCGGGGACGGTGCGGTCCACCAGCTCCTCCCCGCCGATGCCCAGGGCGTCGGCGAGCCCGCCCAGGGCGCGGTCGATGCCGGAGAGCACGGTCTTCTTGCGCACCCGGGAGCGGATCCGGGACAGGGAGGACACGGCCCCGTCGCCGCCGCGCCGGGCCAGCACGCCGACGCAGGCGGTGGTCAGGCGTTCGGCGCGCACCCTCTTGGAACCGCCCGGGCCGGTGCCGGTGAACACGGCGATCCTCTCCAGCACCGAAGGCGCCCACGGGGTGTCGTGGGCGGGTAGGGCGGCCACCGCCCAGACCAGGCCGCGCGCCAGCTCGGCGGTGACCGGGGAGAAGTGGGTGGGTTCGGCGTAGTGCCCGCCGTGGTGGGCGGGGGTGCGGGGCAGTGGCTCCAGCAGGCGGTGCAGCAGGTCGGCGGGGTCCTCGACCGCGGCGAGGTGTTCGTCCAGCAGCCGGGACCAGGCCTTGGTGGGGCGGGTGCCGTTCAGGTCCAGGAGATGGATCAGCAGGGGGAGGACGTCGGGCCGGGCCAGGGCCTCGGGGACGCCGGGGTGGGCGAGGTAGGGGTCCCGGGCGTGCAGCAGGTCGGTGGCGCGCACCGGGATCCGCGCCCGGACGAGCACGCGCACCAGGTGCAGGTGGCCCTCGGGGAGGGCGAAGGCGGAGAACTCGTCGTCCAGGTCCTCGCCCAGGTCGGTCGCGGTGGTGCGCAGCCGCTCCAGCAGGGCGGTGAGCTCGTCGGCGCAGGTGCGCAGCAGGTCGGTCGGGGCGTGTTCGCAGACCAGCAGGACGAGTTCGTTGTCGGGGCCGCCCGTGACCAGGGTGTCCAGCAGCGGGGCCAGTGTGGCGGGCGTCCACCGGGTGCGCTGGTCGGTGGCCAGGCGTTTGCGCACGGAGCGGTGGGCGGTGTGGTGGCGCATCCGGGTCGAGCCGCGCAGGGAGCCCAGGCGGGCCAGCGGCCCGGGCGGGGTCCCGTCGGCCGGGTCCGGGGCGTCCTCCCCCTGCGCGACCCGCTGCGGGACCTGCTCGGGGGCCCCGCCGTCCGCGGCGACCGGGCCGTCGGGGAGGGCGAAGGTCCGCCGCGGCGCCTCCTGCGGCCACGTGACGGTGCGCTTGTAGCGGTCGAAGACCTGGGACCACACCACCAGCCGGGCCAGGTCGGCCGG
>NZ_JBJJBV010000342.1:0-6328 GCF_045446735.1 Nocardiopsis protaetiae | reverse complement strand
CTGCCGGGCCCGGCGATCACCAGGGCCGGGTCGGTGGGCAGGCCGCGGCGCTCCCAGTAGCCCGCGGCGGCCTCGCGCAGGGCGGCGACCCCGGCGACGGGGCCGTAGGCGTTGGCGCCGTTCCCGGCGGTGAGGCGGTCGCGCATGACCGGGTGGACCGGCAGACCGGCTTCGCCGAACCCCAGGGGCAGTACGCGCACCCCCTGGCGGCGCTTCTCGGCGAGGGCTTCGTTGACGGCGAGGGTCGCGGAAACAGTGACGGTCATGTGACGACTCATCTCCGGCTCAGGGTCGGGCGTACGGCCGTCGTTCGAGGTGACGGCCTTTCACCTCTGACACTGCCCACTCACACCCTTCAGTACAAGCGAGTCTTTTCGATGGTGAGCATAAGCTGTTCTTATGCTCGACCTCCGGCGTCTACAGATCCTGCGCGAGTTCTCCGTCCGGGGCACCATCGCGGCCACCGCGATCGCCCTGGGCTACACGCCTTCGGCCATCTCCCAGCAGCTGTCCACCCTGGAGAGGGAGACGGGGGTGGCGCTGCTGGACCGCACCCCGCGCGGGGCCGAGCTGACCGATGCCGGACGCCTGCTGGTGGTCCAGGCCGAGGAGATCCTGGCCCTGGTGGAGGCCGCCGAGTCGGTCCTGGCCGAGCAGGCCGACGTGGCCCTGGGTGTGGTGACCGTCACGGCGTTCCCGACCGCGGCCGTGGCGTTCGCCCCGCTGCTGGCGCCGCCGCTGCGGCGGCACGAGGGCATGCAGCTGGTGCTGCGCCAGACGCTGCTGTCCACGGGGACCGAGAAGATCCGCTCCCGCGAAGTGGACATCGCCCTGGTCGACGACTGGAGCGGGCAGCACCCCGGCCGGGGCGTGGACAGCGGGCTGCGGCACGTGCACCTGCTGCGCGACCCGATGGTGCTGGCGGTCCCGCAGGGGCACCGGCTGGCCGACCCGGACGAGCCGGTGGTGCTGGAGCGGCTGCTGGGCGAGTCGTGGATCGTGGCGCCCGAGGGCGAGCGCTCGCGCCACGGCACCGACCTGCTGCTGTCCGAGGTGGGCGGGCTGCCGTCGGCGGCCTGGGAGTTCGAGGGGCTGGGCACCGTGCTGAGCCTGGTCTCGCGCGGGATCGGGATCGCGGCGGTGCCGTCGCTGGCCATGGTCGGCGCCCCGGCGGGGCTGGTCCACCGCACCCTGCCCGGCCGGGTCCCGTCCCGCCACGTGTACGCGGTGGTCCGCCCGGCCTCCCTGCGCCGCCCCGCCGTCCAGGTCACCCTCCAGGCCCTGCGCGACGCCGCCCGCACCGTCGCCGACGAGCTGGAGCTGCTGACCGACCGCCCCGCCTGACCCCGCCGCCCAGGCGGCCGCGCCGCCCTGGACCCCGCCGGGAGCGGGCGCCCGGGGCACCGGCCGATCCTCCTGGGACACCGCCGGACACGGCGGCCGGTTCATCCGTGGAGCGCCCGGGGCACCGGCCTCCCTGGCCGAGACCCCGCCGGACACGGCGGCCGACCCGACCGCGATGCGCCCGGGCCCTTGTCCGACCCCTCCGGCCGGCGGCAGAGAGGGCCACCGGCCCCGGGCATGACGGTGGCCCGGCCGTTCGGCCGGGCCACCGTGGCACTCCCCGCCCCGGTGTCCTTCAATCGTCCCCGTCGCCGCTGCGGCGCCGCGTCCGTTCGACGCGGCGGCGGAGCCTGCGGCAGACGTGGAGCGCGCGGTCCCGGTCGTCCCGGGCGTTCCACCACCGGGCGTAGGCCTCCAGCCGGCGTTGTCGCAGTGCCTCCAGTTCCGCCTCCATGCGGGTCACCCGGTGCTCCAGGTCGATGCGTTCGCGTTCGAACGCCGACATGTCGCGCTCGTGGAAGCCCGCGTCGCGTTCGGCGCTGAGCAATCGTTCGTTGAGGGCCTCGGTCCCGTCACCGCCGCGGGTGACCCTGCCGAGGCTGCTCCGTCCACTGATGCCTTCGAACCACACACCCCATGTTTTTCCCGAGCTGCACAGATATCACCGTCAGCTACGCAAAGAATGCGGAAAGTGGCAAAAAGAAGATTGTTCGCAATCCAGACAAAGCAGACAAATATCCCTGTGGTTCTCTGAAGTCCCCTTGACCGCCCTCAGGCGGCCAGCCGCTCCAGGTGCGCCGGCCGCGGCGCCGCCGGCAGCAGCCCCCGGTAGACCTCCTCGAAGCGCTCCAGCGAACGGTGGTGGTCGTGCCGCGCCGCCAGCTCCCGGCTCGCCTCCCCCATCGCCGCCCGCGCCCGCCCCGAGCCCAGCACGGCCAGCAGCCGGTCGGCCAGCAGCCCCGCGTCGCCCGGCGGGAACAGGAACCCGTTGCGCCCCTCCTCCACCAGGTGCGGCAGCGCCATCGCGTCGGCGACCACCACCGGCAGCCCCGTCGACATCGCCTCCAGGGTCGCGATGCTCTGCAACTCCGCCACGCTCGCGATCGCGAACACGTCCGCGGCCGCGTACACCAGCGGCAGCTCGGCGTCGGGCACGAACCCCAGGAAGAACACCCGGTCGGCCACGCCCTCCGCGGCCGCCAGCGCCCGCAGCCGCGCCTCGCAGCGGCCCAGGCCCGCCAGGGCCAGCTGTGCGTCCCGCTCCCGGGCCACCAGGGCCAGCGCCCGGACCGTGTCGTCGATCCGCTTCTCCTCGTCCAGCCGCCCCACGAACACGACGGTCTCCCGGTCCGGCAGGCCGAACTTCTCCCGCAGCGCGGACCGCTCCGCCGGCCGCGGGTGGAAGCGTTCCAGGTCGATCCCGCACGAGATCGGCTCGACCTCCCCGGCGAACCCCTTCTCCCGCAGCAGCTCCGCCGCCCGCGGCGTCGGCGTGGTCACGTGGTCGGCCTCCCCCGCCACCCGCACCATGTCCCGCCAGGCCAGGTCGCCCACCGCCGTCCGCATCGCCTCGGGGATCCGCGCGTGCGCGTACAGGTTGTCCGGCATGAAGTGGTTGGTCAGCACCACCGGGATGCCCGCCGTGCGGCCCCGGCGCATCGCCGCGCGGCTGAGCGTGAAGTGGCTCTGCGCGTGGACCACGTCCGGGTCCAGGCGCTGCACCAGGCGCGCGATGTGGCCGCCCATGCCCAGCGGCACGGCGGCGCGCATATCGGTCGGCTGGAGGGGGATCGGCGCCGACCGCAGCCGGTGCTCCATCACCCGCCCGTTGCGCCGCACGTACGGGTCGCCCCCGGCGGAGGGGCACACCACGTGCACCCGGTGCCCGCGGTCGGCGAGCCCCTCGGCCAGCCGGTGGGTGAAGTACCCGGCCCCGTTGACGTCGGGCGGGTAGGTGTCGGTGGCGATGAGGACGCGCAGCGCTCTGGACTGGGCCATGGTGGAACTCCTTCGTTCAGCGGTTGCGGGTGCGGGCCGTGCTCGTGTGCGTGCGGGCCCCCTTCGCCTCGGGGTTGCGGTGCCGGGTGCGGGCCAGCGCGATGGTCCCGGCCATCGCCAGCGCGGTGAACGCGAGCGCGCCCACCTGCTCCGGGAGCGTCTCCGGGGCGCCCTCTCCCAGCAGGAGCGCGCCGATGCCCACGCTGACCACGGGGTCGGTGATGAGCAGGGTCGCGTAGGCCGCCGCGAAGTGGCCGGTGCGGTAGGCGTTCTGCATGAGCAGCCCGCCGAACACCGCCAGCACGACGGCGAGCACGGTCAGCCAGCCGAAGACCGTCGTCCAGTCGACGACCGCGTTGGCGGTGATCACCCGGGCCAGGCCCGAGGTCGCGCCCAGCGCGGTGCCCCCGGCCAGCGCGAGCATGATCGCCCGGGCGCCGCTGGGCATCCAGTGAGCCGTGAAGAACACGGCCAGGCCCAGGGCGAGGGTGGTCCCGGTGAGGATCAGCGCGGCCTCGGTGGACATGACCGGCAGGTCGGAGCCGTGCGGGAACATCCACAGCACGCCGATGAGGCCCGCCATGACGGCGACCCCGGCGATGATCTGCGAGGTCCGCACCCTCTGGTGGTTGAACAGGGCCGACAGCACGATGGCGAACAGCAGCCCGGTGACGCCGATCGGCTGGATGATGGTGAGCGGTGCGCCGCTCAGGGCCAGCAGGTGCAGGCACACGCCCACGCCCGCGGCCAGGGTGCCCAGCAGCCAGCGCGGCTGGCGCAGCAGGTGCAGCAGGAACCCGGCGCGGGCCACCTGCCCTCCCGGGGCGCGCACGGCGTCGCGTTCCTGGAGGGCCGAGCCCAGGGCGAGCGCGAAGGCCCCCGCGACGGCGATGAGGACGGACCAGACCACCGTCACCACCGCCCGGGTGCGGACCGTGCCGGTCCCGTCGTCGCCAGCGCCACTCTCGTCTCTCCTCCCGGCGCCCGGGCGGCTCCGGGCACGTCCAACCACGCTACGGACGGGGCCCCCGCCCTGGCGATGACGCCAGCGCCCCTCTCGGGGTGGTCTCCACCCCACCCCCAGGAGGGGGGTTCTCCCCCAGCATCCACCGGAGGCGGCCCGCACACGCTTTTCGGCGGATCGGACACGCCGGGCCGTTGTCCGGAGCCCTTCCGCGAAAGGCGGCGCGTTAAGGGCCGGGAGCGGTCAAAACCGGGTAAGGGGCGGCCGGAATACGCAGGTAGGGACCGACCGCGGGGAGGGCGCTGCTGCGCCGGGGGTCGCCTCCATGGCACCATGTCCCCTATTGGTCTAGACCGGATAGGAGCGCCCACCCGTGCCTGATACCTCCCTTTCCCTCCTCGCCGCCCGCCCCGTGATCCCGCGCCCCGCGCAGGTGGTCCCCGGCGAGGAGGGCGGGCTGACACTCACCGCCGCGACCAGGGTGTCCGCCGACCCCGAAGCCCGGGACACCCTCGTGTGGCTCCAGCGTGAACTCGGCGCGGCCACGGGGTTGCCGCTCGCCACGGGCTCCGAGGACAGCCAGATCCGCCTCAGCGTCGACCCGGGCGCAGGCCTGGGCCGCGAGGGCTACCGGCTGATCATCGACGGCGAGGGCGCCATCATCGTCGGCAACGACCCCGCCGGCGTCTTCTACGGGGCACAGACCCTGCGCCAGCTGCTGCCCGCCGACGCCCTGCGGGACGCCCCCCTGGGCGGGACCGAGTGGACGCTGCCCGCCGTGCGGATCACCGACGCCCCCCGGTTCGGCTGGCGCGGCCTGATGCTGGACACCGCCCGGCACTTCATCCCCAAGCGGGAGGTGCTGCGCTACATCGACCTGCTGGCCCTGCACAAGCTCAACGTGCTGCACCTGCACCTCAACGACGACCAGGGCTGGCGGGTGGAGGTCGAGCGCTACCCGAAGCTCACCGAGAAGGGGTCCTGGCGCACCCGCAGCCAGCTGGGGACCCCGCGCCCGGGCCAGGGTCCGGAGTTCGAGGAGCGCCCGCACGGCGGCTTCTACACCCGGGACGACATCCGCGAGATCGTCGCCTACGCCCACTCCCGGCACATCAGCGTCGTCCCGGAGATCGACGTGCCCGGCCACGCCCAGGCCGCCATCCACGCCTACCCCGAGCTGGGCGAGGCCGGCGAGATCCCGGTGGGGCAGCAGTGGGGCATCTTCGAGGAGGTGCTGGGGGTCACCGACAACGTCATCGAGTTCTACAAGAACGTCATCGACGAGCTGTTGGAGCTGTTCCCCGGCACGTACTTCCACGTGGGCGGCGACGAGTGCCCCAAGACCCAGTGGAAGGCCAGCGAGAGCGCCCAGAAGCGCATCCGCGAGGAGGGCCTGGCCGACGAGGACGAGCTCCAGAGCTGGTTCATCCGCCAGCTCGACGACCACCTGACCGCGCGCGGCCGCCGCCTGGTGGGCTGGGACGAGATCCTGGAGGGCGGGCTGGCCCCGGGCGCGACGGTGATGTCCTGGCGCGGCGAGGAGGGCGGCATCGCGGCCGCCAGGGCCGGGCACGACGTGGTCATGTCCCCGACCGCCACCTCCTACCTGGACTACAAGCAGTCGGAGTCCGAGGACGAGCCGATCCGGGTGGGCACGCTGCTGCGCACCGAGGACGTGTACCTGGCCGAGCCGGTGCCGGCCGAGCTGACCGAGGAGGAGGCCCGGCACGTGCTGGGCGCGCAGGTCAACGTGTGGACCGAGCACATCGACACGCCGCGGCGGCTGGACTACATGGTGTTCCCGCGGCTGTCGGCGTTCGCCGAGAAGGTGTGGTCGGCGGGCGAGCGCGACTACGCCGAGTTCGAGCCGCGCCTGGTGCACCACCTGACCCGCCTGGACGCGGCGGGCGTGGAGTACCGCCCGCTCGACGGCCCCCGCCCCTGGCACACCCGCCCCGGCGTCCACGGCTGGGGCTGATCGGCCGCCGCCCCGGCCGCCCGCCGGGGGCAGAGGCCGGTCGC
>NZ_JBJJBV010000341.1:0-6310 GCF_045446735.1 Nocardiopsis protaetiae | reverse complement strand
GGGGCGGTGACGCCCCGCCCGCCGGGGCGGCTAGTTGCCGCCCTCCTGCTCGGCGAGCGCCTCCTCGATGGCCTCCAGGGCCTCGCGGAGGCGGTCGTTCGCCTCGTCCTGGTTCTCCTGGGCCTCCTCCCAGGCCTCCACCGCCTCGTTGAGAGCGTCGGTGAGGTCCTGGTCGCCGCCGCCGGAACCGGCCTCGGACTCGGGGGCCTCCTCTTCCTGCTCGGGAGCCTCCTCCTCGCCCTCGGTCGCCGGCGGGGCCTCCGCCCCGTCGAACAGGTTGCTCAGCGCGTCGGGGAGGTTGCTGCCGATGGCGACCTCCTCGCCGAAGCCGACCATGACCTGCTGGAGCAGCGGGAAGGAGGCGGCACCGCCGCCGCCCGCCTGCACGTACAGCGGCTCGACGTAGAGCAGGCCGCCCGCGAACGGCAGGGTGAGCAGGTTGCCCCGGGTCACCTCGGCGTTGGACTGCTCCAGCGGGAGCAGCACCTCGCGGACGTTGGCGTCGGCGTCGAACGCGTTCTGGACCTGCCCGGGACCGAAGATGACGGTGCTGCGCGGCAGCTCCAGCAGCTTCAGCTGCCCGTAGTCGTCCGAGCGCGGGTCGCTGTTGACGGCCATGAACGCCGCCAGGTTCTCCCTGCCCCGGGGGACGTAGGTGGTGGTCAGCGAGAAGCTGGCCTCCTCCTCGCCCGGGTACTGGATGGTCTGGCGGTAGGGCGACTCGGGGCGCTCGGTGGCGCCGGTCGGGTCGTTGGGCACCGCCCAGAAGTCCTGGCCGCCGTAGTAGGCGGTCGGGTCGGTGACGTGGTACTCGCGCATGATCTCGCGCTGCACCTTGAACAGGTCGTCCGGGTAGCGGAGGTGGTCGATGAGCTCGTCGCTCATCTCGTCCTTGTCCTGGACGATGCCGGGGAAGGCGCCCATCCAGGTCTGCAGGACCGGGTCCTCCTCGTCCCAGGCGTACAGCTCGACCGTGCCGTCGTAGGCGTCCACGGTGGCCTTGACCGAGTTGCGGATGTAGTTGACCTGGTTGCCGGGCAGCGCGCTGACCTGCGTGAGCGTGCCGTCCGTGAACGTGTCGGTGACCGCCTGGGTGAAGTCGATCCGGTTGGCGTACGGGTAGTTGTTGGACGTGGTGTAGGCGTCCACGATCCACACGACCTTGCCGTCGACGATCGCCGGGTAGGGGCGGCTGTCGACGGTGAGGAACGGCGCGACCTTCTCGACCCGGTCCAGCGGGTCCCGCTCGTACAGGATGCGCGAGTCACCGGTGATCGCGCTGTTGAGCAGGATGTTGGGTTCCTGGTACTTGATCGCGTACAGGATGCGCTCGAAGAACGAGTCCAGCTGCACGCCGCCGCTGCCGTCGTAGCGGTTGGTGGCCTGCGTCTCGCTGCCGCCGCCGCCCGTCCCGGTGCCCTCGCCCTCGGCGGGGGCCTCCTCCTCGGTGGTCTCGGTGTCGGCGTCGGCGTCCGCGTCGGCCGGCGCCTGGGCGTCGTCCGGGCTCGGGCTCACCTCGGGGTCGACCGCGTCCTCCAGGGTGGGGACGTCGCCGGTGTCGGCCTCGCTGTCGAGGGGGTAGTCGTACTCCTCCTCGGCCTGGACGATGACGTACTCGGCGCCCTCGCGGCCGTAGTAGATCCGCTCCTGGTAGTCGCCCACCACGTCGCTGATCTCACCCCGCGGCGGGATGTTGTACTCGGTGAAGACCGGCCGGCCCTCGGCGTCGATCTGGGTGCCCGCGGCGGCGACGAAGCCGAAGCCGTGGGTGTAGATCAGGTGCCGGTTGAGCCAGTTGTTCTGGTCCGAGGGGGGACCGTCGAGCTCGCGGACGGCGACGATCGTGTCGATCAGGTTGCCCTCGGTGTCCGGGTAGCGGTCGACCTCCAGCACGTCGGGGAACTGGTAGAAGCCGCGGACCTGCTGCATCTGCTGGAAGGTCTGCGAGACCACGGAGGGGTCGGCCAGCCGGACGGTGGTGCCCTGCGCCTCCTGGACCAGGTCCTGGGCGCTCAGCTCGGTGGTGGCGTCGTAGGGCTGGACGTCGGCGTCCTCGATGTCGTACGCCGCCCGCGTGCTGTCGATGTTGCGCTGGATGTACTGGCTCTCCAGGCGCTGCTCGTTGGGGCTGACCTGGAAGCGCTGGACGATCTCGGGGTAGGCCACGCCGACGATCACGGCGGACAGCACCAGCAGGCCGAGGCTGGCCACCGGGACCATGGTGTTCTTGAAGTAGATGTTCGCGAAGAACAGCACGGCGCAGATGACCGAGATGACGGTGAGGATCGTCAGGGCGGTCTTGACGGCGTTCACGTCGGTGTACGAGGCACCGAAGGTGTAGCCGCGGTCGGAGAAGACCAGCCCGTAGCGGTCCAGCCAGTACGACCCGGCGCGCAGCAGCACGAAGAGGCCGAGCAGCACCGACAGGTGCACCCGGGCCGCGGGGGTGGCGCGCTGACCGGTGTCGTTCTGCAGGCGGACGCCGCCGTACAGGTAGTGGACGATGACCGCGGCGATGAAGGCCAGGATCACGGCGGCGTAGAGGTAGCCGAGCAGGATCCGCAGGAACGGGTAGACGAACGCGAAGAACGCGATGTCCATCCGGAACTCGGGGTCGGCCACCCCGAAGTCGACGCCGTTGAGGAACTGCAGGTAGGAGCGCCAGTCACCGCTGGCGGCGGCGCCGGACAGCAGGGCCAGGGCGCCCACGGCGATCCAGAAGAAGAGCTTGCGGTGCGGGTCGATGGACTGCCGGTAGCGGTCCAGTCCCTGCTGCTCCAGGCTCATCGGCCGGATACCGGGGCGGGCCCGGTAGGCGAAGAAGATGCTGGCGCCGACGATGACGGCCATCACCAGGGCGGCCACGGCGAACAGCAGCACCCGTGTCCAGAGTTCGGTCAAGAAGACCGAGGTGAAGCCGACGGACTGGAACCACATGTAGTCGGTCCAGAAGTTCGCGGCGAACATCAACCCCGCGATGATGACGACCACGGTCGCCGCGACTGGCGCGAGCAACCTTGATCGACGAGGCATGCGCGCAGGTGGTGCGCCGGGCGATCGGAAGCTCACGCCTCCCCCTCGTTATGGCTTGGTAGGTGCGTTCGGTGCGCGTGCAGCGCCTTGTTAACGGAGAACTTCACTTCGACCCTTCGGAGTTCCCGAAACCTGTCCCGTGGGGGTGACAAGGTCGCATCGTTGGTGTATCGGCCCGGCAACCGCGCGCTCACGCGTGGTCCCTTTGTGACCCTACTGTCCGCGAACGGGACCGGCGAGGTTCCCCCATCCGCCACTATGGGAACGTGTCGAACATTCGCGAAGCCGTCATGGACCTCGAACGCCACGCCGCCGAGCAGGGGTGGGACCGGCCGCTGGGGCTGTACGCCCTGGTGCCGACGGTCGAACTGCTGGCCGCCGAGCCCGCCCTCGCCGAGATGCTGGGCGTCTCCGGCGCCCCGGACCCGCAGGAGCTGACCCCGGTCGAGCAGGACCCGCTCCCGGACGACCTGCCGCTGGAGGAGGCCCTGGGCCGCATCATGTGGCCGGAGGGGGTGGCCGGCTGCGCGCTGGTCATGGAGCGGCTGGTGGTGAAGGGCTCCGACGAGACGCTCTCCCCCGGCGAGGACGCCGACGTCAAGGGCCGGGAGACGGAGGAGATCCGCATGGTCGCGGGCGTGCTCCGGGACGGCTCGCGGCACTGCGCGCTGCGCATGCGCAGCCACGACACCGAGGAGGCGGTGCTCAACGGCGCCGACCTCGTCCCGGCGCTCACCTCGGCCCTCGCCCTCACCCTCGACCTGGAGGGTTAGGCCGACCCGGACGGTGGGACGGGGTCGGAAGCCCGGCCCCGCTACTCGCAGCGGGGCAGCTCGCCCTCACCGGTGCGGATGGTCTCCAGGGCCTCGACCGCGTCGGTGAGGGTCTCGACGCGGACGACCTCCAGCTCGCCGTAGGCGGCGGACTGGGCGACCTGGGAGCAGCTGTCGGCGGCGACGAAGAAGTACTCGGCCCCGTCGCGCTGGGCGCTCACCATCTTCTGCGGGATGCCGCTGACCCCGCCGACCTCGCCCGCGGAGTTGATGGTGCCCGACCCGGCGACGGCGGCGCCGCCGGTGAGGCCCTCCTCGCTGAGGCGGTCGATGATGCCCAGGGCGAACATCATCCCGGCGCTGGGGCCGCCGATGTCGCCGACGGTGATGTCGACCTCGATGGGGAAGTCCATGTCGTCGCGGATGAGGATGCCGACCGCGGCCCGGCCCTGCTCGCCCTCGGCGGTGACCAGCTCCACCTCGACCTCGTCGCCGCCGCGGTCCAGGGTCAGGACGACCGGGTCGCCGGGCTCGCGCGCGCCCACGCGCTCCACGACGGCGGTGCTGCCGACGGCGGTGCCGGGCTCGCCGTCGGAGCGGGTGTCGACCTTCTCGCCGTCGACGGCGATGATCACGTCGCCCGCCTCGACCAGGCCCTCGGCGGGCATGCCCCCGACCACGTCGGCGACCACCGGGACCGCGTCGTAGCCCATGCCGATCTGGTTGAGGGCGGCGGCGGTGGCGTCGGTCTTGGAGTCGTTCATCTGGGTGGCCTGCCGCTCGCTGACCTCATCGGGGCTGCGTCCGGCGGGGAAGAGCAGCTCCTCGGGCATGACCGCCTCGGTCGGCGACAGCCAGGCACGCACGACCGTGAAGAAGTCGAGCCGGTGCCGGGGGCCGCCCGCGTACTGCACGGTGACCATCGACAGCGAGCCCTCGTGCTCGTAGCTCTCGGCGCCCTCGATCCCGATGACCGGCCCCTCCTCGGTGCGGCCCACCGTGTCCAGGGTGACGCCCGGCCCGGCCACCAGGTACGGCATCGGCAGGAAGCGGCTGCCGACCCCGAGCCCTGCGAGCAGGGCGAGGGCGACGACGAGGGTCATGACACGACGAAGCATGCTGCACACCTTATTGGGGCCGGGGTAGGGGGCGTGTCAGGGTGCCCCCACCCACTCCTCGTCGCCGTCGGAGAACGCCTGGTGCTTCCAGATGGGCACCTGGGCCTTGAGGTCGTCGATCAGCCTGCGGCAGGCGGCGAACGCCTCCTCGCGGTGCTCGGCGGAGGCCGCGACGACCACGGCGAGGTCGCCGATCTCCAGGTCGCCGACCCGGTGGACGGCGGCCAGTCTGACGACGGGGCGGCCCGGGACCGAGGTCTCGGCGAGGACCTTCTCCATGACCGACCTCAGCGTGGCCTCGACGGTGGGGTGGGCGGAGTAGCCCAGCCGGGACACGTCGCGCCCGTGGTCGTGGTCGCGGACGGTGCCGATGAAGACGGCGGTGCCGCCGGCGCGGGGGTCCTGGACGGCCGCGAGGACCTCGTCCACCGAGAGGGGGGTGTCGCGTACCGAGGCGAGAGTGATCTGTTCCACTCCTAGAAGGTACCAACCGTCCCTTCCGGCACGTCACGGGCGGTCCGGGCCCGGATGTCGGAACGCGCGGCGGCCACGGGGTCCCGGTGGCCGCGATCGGGGGCGGCCCCCGGTCAGCCGCCCTTGCGCTTGCGCAGGTGGCGGATGGTGACGGCGGTGCCGATGGCGGCCGCGGCGGCGCCCGCGGCCCCGGCGGCGGTGACGGCGACCTCCTTGCGGCCGATGCTGCGGCCCACCAGGGCGGGCTTGCCGCGGGAGTCCAGCAGGCCGGCCAGGGCGGCCGCGTTGTCGTGGGCGGGCTTCCACCCGGCCTCGCGCAGCGTCGCGCAGTCCACCACGCACGGGTAGACGAGGAACTTCAGCTCCCCCTCGGCGGCGGGGGTGATCCTGGCCTGGTGCAGGCGGCGGACCGTGCCGAAGGCGAGGTTGGCGGGCACCTCGAAGTGCTTCATCCCGGCGAGCTCCTCCACCTGGTGCTGGGTGAGGGAGCCCTCGCTGGCGACCGCGACCACGCCGTCGGGGCCGTCCACCCCGTGCAGGGCGCAGAACGCCAGCGCCCCGGCCAGGTCGTCGACGTGGCAGAACTGCCAGTGCTGCTCGTGCCCCTTGACGGTGAGCAGGCGCGGCGCCGAGAAGTGGCGGCTGAGCAGGGTGTCCAGCCCGGGTCCGACCAGCGGCGCGGGGCGCACCACGGTGACGGTGAGCCCGGGGTGGGCGCGGCGGGCGCGTTCGGCCAGCGCCTCGATCTCGGCGAAGTCGCCCATGAGGCCGTCGCTGTTGTCCGAGACCCGGGCGGTGTTCTCCGGCAGCGGGACCGGGTTGTCGGGTGCCGCCCCGTAGACCATGGTGCTGGTGACCAGGAGGACGCGAGGGACCCCCGAGGCGGCCGCGGCGGTCAGGACCGTCTGCGCG
>NZ_JBJJBV010000340.1:0-6487 GCF_045446735.1 Nocardiopsis protaetiae | reverse complement strand
CGGTGACGCACGAGGAGGTGTGCCGGGGGCGCAGCAGCACCCGGATCTGCTACGGGACGTTCGAGGCCGAGGGCGGGACCGTGCGGGAGGGGGTGCAGGTGCAGTCCTCGCGGGAGTGCGAGCCCGGCCGGGTCGCCGACGTCCGGTTGGTGCCCGGGGAGGACACGTGGCTGTCGACGACCACGGCCGACCGGGTCTACGAGGGCGCCGGGTTCGGCAGCGGGGTCGGGACCTCGCTGTTCCTGCTGGTGTTCATGGGGGTGTTCTGCTTCGGGCTGGGCGGGCTGTTCGGGGCCGGGGCGGTCGCCGTGGGCGGCGGCCTGGCCTGGGAGGTGCTGCTCCGGGTGTTCCGGGGTCAGTCGAAGTAACAGCGGGGGGCGGGGACGCGCCGCCGACGGGGGCGGTGGGCGCGGGGCGCCGCGGTGGAGGCGGGTGGGACCACCGGGGCGGGCGGCGGGGGCGGGGTGAGGAGGAGGTGTGCGCCGGTCGTGGTCAGGGACAGGGCGAGGAGGCCGGAGAGGATGCGTGCCATGACCACAGCCTGGCAAGAATCACTCTCCGGCGTCATATGGTCACCCGAGGAAAAGTGTCCGGTTGCGGACTCGGAGTGCGGGTGTGGGTGCGGGTGTGCCCGGGTAGCCGGTTCGCCGGTCAGGGGGTCGGGGCGGGTTCCTTCTCGGGGGTGCGGCGGGCCCAGTAGGTGGCCAGGGCCGAGCCGGACAGGTTGTGCCAGACGGAGAACAGGGCGCCCGGCAGGGCCGCGAGCGGGGAGAAGTGGGCGGTGGCCAGGGCGACGGCCAGGCCGGAGTTCTGCATCCCGACCTCGACGCTGACGGCGCGGCGGGCGCTGTCGGGAAGTCGGCCGACCACGCCGACCAGGTAGCCGAGTCCCAGGCCCAGGCCGTTGTGGAGAACGACGGCGAGCGCCACCAGCAGGCCGGTGCCCAGGACGGCGTTCGCGTTGGCGCCGACGATCCCGGCGACGACGACCACGATGCCGGTCACCGAGACGAGCGGCATCGCGGGCAGCAGGCGTTCGACCAGGTTCGGGACGGCCATGCGCAGGAGGAGACCCGCGAGGACGGGGCCCAGGACGATCTGCAGGATCGACAGGAACAGGTCGCCCGCGGCCACCGGGAGGGTGGACCCGGCCAGGCCCAGCACGAGGAGGGGGGTCAGGACGGGGGCGAGCATGGTGGAGATGGAGGTCATCGCCACGGAGAGGGCGACGTCGCCGCGGGCCAGGTAGACGATCACGTTGGAGGCGGTGCCGCCCGGGGCGGCGCCGACCAGGATCATGCCGACGGTGAGCAGCGGCGGCAGGCCGAGCAGGTGGGCGATGCCCCAGCCCAGGATGGGCATGATCGTGTACTGCGCCAGGACGCCCAGCAGGACGGCCCTGGGGTGGCGGGCGACGATCGCGAAGTCGGCCGGGCGCATGGTCAGGCCCATGCCGAACATGATGACGGCGAGCAGCAGCGGGGTGTACGGGGCGACGTGCGCGGTGGCCCCGGGCAGCAGGAGTCCGAGCACGGCTCCGCCCAGGACCAGGAGTGCGAACCACCGGCCGGTGAAGTCGGCGATGTTCTTGATGGCGTTCATGTACGGCTTTCCCGAAGAGTTCCCCGGGGCGGGCGGGACGTCCCGCCCCGGGCGGTTGCCGCCCTGTGGGTCGACACCGCCCGGCCAGGGTAGTGCTCGTGGTTCAGCGCAGGACCAGCTGGGTGTCCAGTCCGTCGTCGGGGTGGTAGCTCCAGGTCGCCTCGATGCCGTTCCACTCGAAGCTCCGGCGGCCGTCGAGGGCGCGGGTCTGGCCCATTTCGACGAACAGGCTGTCGGGGGCCTGGAGTTCGGTCAGGACGCAGTCGAGCTCGTCGTCCTCCAGGCCGGTGGAGTCGGCGGCCCCGCGGTGCTGGAGGAACACGGAGCGGCCCTCGTCGCCGATCTCGACGGAGGGGTCGTCGGTGAGGCCGCAGGCGTCCAGGGCGGTCTCGAAGGGGCGTCCGCTCAGGTCGACCGAGGTGAACAGGAGGGTGAAGCCGACACCGGCGATCGCGCCGACCAGGACGCCGACGGCCAGGGTGAGCCAGGGAGAGACGCTCCGGGAGGGCGGGCGGGGCGGTGGCGCCGGGGGCAGGTGCGGGTGCGGGCCGACGGGGCGCGGTGGGAGGGCGCCGCCCTGGGGCGGGACGCTCCAGCCCGGGCCGGGGCCCGGCCCGGGGGCGGGGGGCTGGACGGGCGGGGGCGGGGCCCAGCGGGGCACGCGGCCGGGTTCCCCTTGTGGGGATGAGTGCCCGGGCTCCCCTTGCGGGGAGGAATGTCCGAGTTCACCGCGGGGGGACGGATGCCCGGGGTCACCCTGCGGAGAGGGGTGTCCGGGTTCGCCTTGCGGGGAGGTGTGCCCGGGCTCCCCCTGCGGGGATGGGTGTCCGTCCATGCCGCCCTCCCTGTGCGTCGCGCTCAGGGAGTCATGCCCGGAGCGGTCACCGCGCATCCTCCGGCCCGGGCAAAACCGCGGCCGGGTCGCCCGCCAGGTCTCGCAGCAGGTCGTCGACCACGGACTCCTCGTGGACGGCGCGCCCGTGCCGGGCCATGGCCTCGGCGAGTCCGGGGTCCCAGGGGGTGGGTCCGAGGGCGGCGGTCCCGGGCAGTTCCGGGAAGGAGTCGTCGACGCGGGACGTGTAGTCGGCGGCGGTCATGCGCCAGGGTTCGGCCGCGTGGCGGGCGATCGCGTACCTCGTCATCGCCACCCCGGCGGCGTCGAGGTCGCCATGGTAGCGGAGCCGTCCCCCGTTCGCGCGGATCGCGGAGGCCAGGCGGTGGAAGGCCGCGGAGGGCCAGCCCTCGGTGCACAGCAGCGGGGGGCAGGCCGCGCCGAGCCGTTCGGCGGCGGTGCGCAGGACGGCGGGGTTCTCGCAGACGGACACGACCGGGGCGGTCACCGTGATCGGCAGGGTGACGAGCTGGTGGAGGGTGACCTGGAACGGGACACCGAGCGCGGCGGCGCCGGTGAGCCACTCCCCCAGTCCGGCCCCGGCGGCGGGCAGGCCCAGGACCAGGACCCGGCTGGACAGGTCGTCGTTGATGACGCCGTGGGCCTCCCAGAGGGCGCGGGCGGCCTCGGCGCTGTCGGCCCGGGGCAGGCCGGTGCGGTCGGCCAGCGCCCCCAGGACGAGGGTGGCGAGCGGGGTCCTGGGCTCCAGGGCCTTGGTGTCCCCGGCGGTCCGGGCGGCCAGGTCCTGGCGGGTCAGGCGCGGTGGGTCGTCGGCGGTGACGTGTTCCAGGATGCGCACGGCCCGGGCCAGGCGGTGGGTCTTCTTTTCGTTGGTGAGCCATGTGGCGGTGCCCTTGACGGTCCGCCCCAGCCAGTTGCGGTACCAGTCGTGGGCCGTCAGCGGGCTGTTCAGGGCGGGGGCGAGGACCTCCTCGCGGAGCCGCTCCCGTTCCCGCTCCTCGTCGCGGCGGCGGCGCAGGGGCGGCCCGACGGCCTCCAGCACGTCCACGAGCCCTTCGTTGCGGGAGCGGCGCAGGGCGGCGTCGAGTTTCGCCAGGGGCACGCGGAGGGTGCGCACGCCCGGGGAGTAGGCGGTGCCGAGCAGGCCCTGGATCGCGTTGCGCTCGGCCTCGGTGGGCTCGGGCACGCTGGCGCCGCCCTCGACCTCGCCGTTGTGGAGCTCCACGACCCGCCGGGCGGAGGCCAGCAGGCGGGCGTAGGCGGAACGGTTCAGCGGATGCTCGGGCACGGGGGCCTCCCGGATCAGTCGGCTTCGGCGGGGTCGGTGGTGTCGGTGGTGCTGGCGGTGTCGGCGAGGTCGACCGGGAGGGTCCCCTCGGCGGCCAGGGGGACGAACCGGCTCGGGGTGATGCCGAGCAGGTGGGCGGACAGGGCGTCGTTGCCGGAGAACCCGGCGTCGGCGTCGATGACCTGGGCGCCGTCCCACAGCATGAACATGGCGGAGACGGTCTGGAGCGCCTTGTCGTGGTGCATGTCGTAGTGGGCGGCCATCGGGACGCTGTCGTAGTGCACCCACAGGTCGTGCCCGGTCATGAACACGTCGAGGTCGAAGGTGACGGTGAGCCCCATCAGCTCGGGCTTGTACCGGTCGTCGATGCCGGCGAACGCCTCGTCCAGGGCGATCAGGCGCGGGCAGGTGGCGCGGGCGGAGGAGTACAGGGCGTTGGCGGCCGCGAACAGGGGCAGGTGGATGGCCGCGGACTTCTCGCCGCCGGACATCTCCTCGTGCTTGGCCTTGGTGAGGCGGACCTCCTCCTGGCCGGGGACGGCCTTGCGCAGCTCGAACCTGTACCACTCCCGGTAGTCCAGGACGGCGGCCAGGACCTGCTTGTAGGTGGCGCGCGGGTGGGCGGCGTGGTACTCGCGGATCAGTTCGCGCAGCAGTCCGCGCAGTTCGGTCAGGCCGCTGGGGCCCAGGCCCACGGCGTCGCGGCGCAGCAGGTCGGCGACGGCGCGGTTGCGGCCGGTGAGGTGGTCGGCGCGGGTCCAGCGGATGCCGATGCGGGTGCCGGAGGTCATGGGCCGCGAACGGGTGTCGGTGTCCATGCTGCGGACCAGGTCGCGGGCGGTGCGCACGCGCTCGTGGATCTGCTGGGCGATGGCGGAGAGGAGTTCGTCCTCCAGGACGCCGCGCTCCTCGCGGCGCAGCAGGGCGTCCTGCTCCTCGACGCGTTCGGCGACGGTGCGGGCGAAGGCGGGCAGCGGGTTGCGGCCGGTCTCGTCGCCGACGTGGACGGTGATGATCCCGCCCGGGTCGGCCTCGTGGTCGATGCGGTAGCCGTCGGCGGTGGCGGCGAGGGCGTCGGTGAACACGCGCAGCGCCTCGGACATGCGGGTGCCCGCGGTCTTGAGGGTCGACTCGGCGACGGGGGCGGTGCCGACGGCCGCGGTGAAGGCGTCCAGGGTGTCGGCGGCGCCCGGGGGCAGGACCGAGCGCAGGGCCTGGTCGGGGTCGCCGCCGCCGGTGACGGCGGCGGTGATGCGGTCGGCGGCCTCCTCGGCGTCCGGCCACAGGGCCGGGGCGGGCCAGGTGCGGTCGCCGTCGATGCCCAGCAGGGTCCGGGTGCCGGGGCGGGTGAGCGGGGCCAGGCCCGCGCAGTGCTCGAACACGGCCTCCAGGGCGAGGAGGAGGGAGGAGCGGCCGCTGTCGATGCCGGCCTCGGCGCGGATGACGTCGTCGCGGGCCGCGGTGGCGCGTTCGCGCAGGTCGGCGAGGACGGAGCGGATGTGGACGAGGTCTTCCTCGGTGCGGCGCAGCCGGTCGATGACCTCGCGGGCGGGGGCGTCGACGCTGTCCTGGCGGACCTGGAGGCGGGTGACGGTCTCCGCGTGCTCGGCCGCGCGCTCCTCGTGGGCGCGGGTGTCGGCGGTGTGGGCCTCGGTGAGGCGCTCGATGGTGGCGGTGCGCTCGGCGAGGTCGTGCTCGGCGCGTTCGACGTCGGTGCGGGTCTGGAGCAGGGCGCGGTGGGCGGCGCGGAACGCGTCCAGGGCCGCCGCCACCGCGTCGAGGTCGGCGGGGGCGGTGGGCAGGGAGCGCTCGGCGGCGGCCGCGCGCAGCCGGGTGCGGTGGGCGTCGACGTCGGCGGTGGCCGAGTCCAGCCGCAGGCGGGCCTGCTCGCGGGCGGCGCGGGCCCCGGCGACGAGGGTGGCGTGGTGCTCGACGGTCCTGAGGGCGCGGGCGACGGGCGCGGTGTCGGGCAGGTCGGTGCGGGCCAGCGCGAACGCCTTGACCCGGTCGGCGGCGGCGCCCAGGCGCTCCTCCAGGTCGGAGAGGTCGGCGGTGAGCGCGTCGATGCGGGCGTCGAGGTCGGCGAGGCGCTCGCGGCGCCGGGCGGCGCGGTTGGTCGCGCCGATGAACTCGGGAGCGGCCTTGGGCCCGGCCCCCACCAGCACCCCGAGGCGGAAGTGCCCGCCGGTACCGATGTGAACGGTGGGGGTGACGGGGTCCTCTGGGGCGGACACTCCGTCGGACGCGCCCGGGCCGGTGGAGGCCGGGGAGCCGCCGGGGACGGCGGGGAGACCGGGGGTGCCTGGAGCGGATGTGGCGCCGAGGGCACTCGGGTCGGCGGAGGCCGGGGAGCCGCCGGGGACGGCAGAGGGGTCGGGGGCTGCCAGGACGGGTGTGACGCCGGAGGTGTGCGGGTCGGTAGAGGTCTGAGAGGCTCCGGGGACGGCGGGGGTGGCGGAGGTGCCCGGAGCGACAGGGGTGTCGGTGAGGGGGATGGAGGTGAGGAGGCGGTCGATGGCGTCCGTGGGGACGTGGTCCTGGTCCTCGGCGACGAGGACGTCGGCGAGGGTGGGGGCGGGGGCGTTCCCCTCGGCGGCGGCCCCTTGCGGGGCGGGGACGAGGTGGGCGTCGGGAAGGAGGGCTTCCAGGGCGGCGCGGGCGGTGTCGGGGTCGGGGTGGACCCAGGCGGTGAGCAGGCCGGCGGCGTCCAGAGCGCCCTCGATCCCGGCGGCGCGGGCTGGGTC
>NZ_JBJJBV010000034.1:0-42346 GCF_045446735.1 Nocardiopsis protaetiae | reverse complement strand
CCCACCGCCCCCGCCGGGCCGCCTCCCGCGTCACCCGTGCGGGCGCCGAACCGGTGGCGGGCATCCGCCGGACACGCCCGGCGTCGTGGCGGGGCCGCCGCGCGGATGGTGCGGGGCGTCCCGCCCACCCGGCCGCACCTCGCCTCACCGGCGCAGGTGCCGAACCGGCGAAGGTGTTCGTCGTGCGGTGTCAGCCGGGGTAGGGGGCGACCGCGCGGGCGGCCTTGAGCGCGCCTGCCCACCAGGCGAGCTGCTCCAGCATGGCCTTGGCGTACGTCTGCGCCTCGGGATCCTGCGGGAGGCCGTCCTCCCAGTTCAAGTAGTACTTCGGGAAGGACAGGCCGTCGCGGACGGTCACCGCGTGCAGCTCCGTCAGCACGTTCTCCAGGTGCAGCACCGCATGGCGGCCGCCCGCCGCGCCGCCGTAGCTGACGAACCCGACCGGCTTGGCCGCCCACTGGGTGAAGTGCCAGTCGATGGCGGCCTTGAGCGAGGCGGGGTAGCTGTGGTTGTACTCGGGGGTGACCAGGATGAACGCGTCGGCGCCCGACAGCGCCCCGGTCAGCGGGGCCAGGGTCCGCGGGATCGGGTACGCGTCGCCCGCCATCAAGGGCGGGATCGCGGGCAGGGCCAGCGGCAGTTCGAAGTCCGCCAGGTCGACGACCTCCACCTCGAACGCCCCGTGGGCGTTCGCCTGGTCGGCGACCCAGGAGGCGACCGTGGGGCCGAACCGGCCCTCACGGACGCTGCCGACGACGATCACGAGCTTGAAAGTGTGCGTGGTGTTGTCCATGGCCACCACCATCCGCCCTGGTCGGAGCCGGGAACAGGCCGTGTTCAGGCTGGCCCCCACAGGGCCACCCTGAGGCCGTGACCCGCCGGCGGGCCCGACCTAGGATCGTGGCATGGGTACTCCTCTGGGCGATTTCATCCGGGCCCGGCGCGACGCCATCCAGCCCGAAGCACTCGGGCTGCCGGCCCGCCACCGCCGCCGCTCCCCCGGCCTGCGCCGGGTGGACCTGGCCTCCCTGGCGGGGATCAGCGTCGAATACCTGACCCGGATCGAGCAGGGGCGCGACAACAACCCCTCGCCCGCCGTGGTGAACGCGATCGGCGACGCGCTCGGACTCGACACGTCCGAGCGCGGGCACATGCTCTACCTCACCAAGATCACCGGCGGCGGCTGCCCCTCCCACAACCGGCCCGCGCCGCCGGACCGGGAGGTCCCGCCGACCGTCCTGCGGACCCTGGGGCTGCTGGAGCCGGGCGCCGCGGCGGTCACCAACCGGCTGGGCGACCTGCTGGCCCGCACCCGCGGGTTCGACGCGGTGTTCGCCGGGACGGGGTTGCTGGAGGAGACGGGGGCGGACGGCGGGTTCCCCAACCTGACCCGGTACGTGTTCACCGACCCCCGGGCCCGGGAGCTGTTCCCGGACTGGGGCACCGTCGCCGACGAGCAGGCCTTCGACCTGTGGACGGCGCCGTCCCGCGAGTCCGCCGAGTGGATGGGCGCCGAGCTCGCCCCGGTGGCGGGGGCCGAGTTCACCGACCGCCTCCAGCGCCACATGCTCCCCCGGCGCGGGGTGCTGGCCGTGGCGCATCCCGCGGCCGGGGCGCTGCGCTGGCACCGGGAGCTCCTGGAGCTGTCCGCCGGGGACCAGCAGGTGCTGGTCCTGCTGCCCGCCGACGAGGCGACCGAGGCCGCCGCCGCGCGCCTGCGCGACCGGGCGGACGCGGTCGTGGTCGCGGACCGCTGACCGGGGTCACACGTCCCGGCGTTCGAACACCGTCACCGCGGCCGCCGCGAACACCGCCAGCCACACGCCGAGCACGAGCACCGCGACCACCGTGGGCGTGTACCCCTCCGTGCCGGGGATGGCGATGCCCGCGACGCTCTCCACCGCCGCGCCGTAGGTGTACCGGGGCACGGACTCCATCCACCACTCCCCCAGGAGCGGGGCCGTGAACACCGGCAGCATGTTGAGCAGGACCACGGTCACGAACGCCCCGGCCCCACTGCGCAGCACCGCGGCCGCGCACGCGGTGAGCACCGCCTGCACCGCCATCCCCACCGGGATGTACACCAGCGTCGCCCGGAGCATCCCCGGTGCGCCCAGGCTCAGGGCCGACTCCCCCGCCGCGCCCAGGGCGGCCTGGCTGACGTGGAAGTTCACCTGCGCCACGGCCACGCCCACCACCAGGGCGAGCACCGTGACGATGACCAGCTTGGCCAGCAGCGGACGCCACCGGCGCGGGGTCGCGGTCAGCGTGTACACCGCGGGTCCGCGGAACTCCGAGGCCACCGTGTTCCCCGCCAGCGCCGCGAAGGCCAGGGTGCCGAACCCGCCCGCGAAGAAGATGACGGCGTACTCGCCCTCCGCCTGCTCGCGGGCGAGCGCGGCGCTGTCGCCGAACACCACGGTGAGCACGGTGATGCCGATGGTGAGTACGAACACCAGCACCAGCATGACCCGGTTGGCGGGCGTGGCGAGGAACTTGCGCCACTCCGACCGCAGGACGGACCCGAACCCCGGGGCCGCGTTCCGTCCGGTGTCCCGCCTGTTCTCCTGTACCGCCGTCATCACTTCTCCCCTCCCGCCACGGTCGTCGCCGGGGCGAACACGTGCCCCGCGCTGTCGCCCGTGATCTCCATGAACACGTCCTCCAGGCTGGGCCGCTGAGCCGTCAGCTCGTGCAGCGCGAGCCCGTACCGCGCGGCCAGGTCCCCGATGTCGGCGGCCTCGGCCCCGGTGACCACCAGGGCGGGGGTACCGCTCGTGTCATCGGCCGTCGTCCCGGTCTCGACCGTGCAGCCGTGGTCGCGCAGGACGGCGGCGAGCGACTCCTGCCGCGGTCCGCTCACCCGGACCCGGCCGCCCGCACCCCGGTGGACCAGGTCCGCCACGGTGGTGTCGGCGATCAGCCGCCCCCGGCCGATGACGACCACCCGGTCCGCGGTCTCGGCCATCTCGCCCATGAGGTGGCTGGAGACCAGCACGGTGCGCCCCTCCGCGGCCAGCGACCGCATCAGCGTGCGCACCCACCGGACCCCCTCGGGGTCGAGCCCGTTGACCGGCTCGTCCAGCAGCAGGGTCCCGGGGTCGCCGAGCAGGGCGGTGGCGATGCCCAGCCGCTGGCGCATGCCGAGGGAGAAGCCGCCCACCCGCTTTCCGGCGACGTCGGAGAGGCCGACCGTGCCGAGCACCTCGTCCACCCGCCGGTCGGGCAGCCGCGCGGCCGCCGCCACCCAGCGCAGGTGGGCCGCGGCGGTCATGCCGCGCGGCACCCCGCCGGTATCGAGGACGGCGCCCACCGTGCGGAGGGGGGAGGGCAGGTCCCGGTAGCGGACGCCGTCGATCCCGGCCCGGCCGCCGGTGGGGCGGTCCAGGCCGACGATCATCCGCATGGTGGTGCTCTTGCCCGCGCCGTTGGGGCCCAGGAAGCCGGTGACCTTGCCGGAGGGGGCGGTGAAGGTCAGGTCGTCCACGGCCCGGGTCCGGCCGTAGTGCTTGCTCAGGTTCTCGACTTCGATCACGTCGTCCGCCCTTCGTCGCCTGCTGCCTGTCGTCCGTCACCACCAGGCAACCGTTCGGGGGCGGGGCGGGGTGAGCGCCGAACGCGGGGAGGAGGGATGACAAATGTTGTCGATCCGGGCCGGAACGGGGCCGTCGTGGGGTCCGCGGCCTACGGTGGGGCCATGAGCGATCAGGCGCAGTCCCCGGCACGGGGCCGGGCACCCCGAGGGGCCCGGTGGGGAACCGTGCTGCTCGTCGGTGTCTTCGTGTTCCTCGCGGTGGCCAACGGCGTCTTCTGCCTGGCCGTCATCGAGGACGCCGAACCCCTGTGGGTGCTCGCCGGCGTCGCGGTCATGGCCGGGGCGTCGGTGGTGCTGGTGCCGCTGGGCCCCCGCTTCCCGGGCGCCGTCGCCGTGGCGGTGGTCCTCCTGGCGGTGTCGCCCTACCTGTCCGACACGGGCTGGCGGGAGCTGGCTCTGGCGGGCGGGCTGATCTGGCCGGTCCTGGCGCTGGCCTGGGCGGCGGCGAACCTGGTCGGCAGGGCCCGCGGGCCGGGCAGCGCTGTGGCAGGGGCGGCGGCGTTCGTCGGCTACGCGGTGTTCATCGCCATCGTGAGCGGGACGGAGGGGTTCGCGTTCGTGGAGGCGCTCAACGCGTCCTCGCCCGTGCTGGGCGGGGCGTCGCTGGCCCTGTACGGGCGGCTGTCGCAGGCGAGGAGGGACCGGGCCCGGCAGGAGGAGCGGGAACGGGCGCTGCTGGCCGAGCGGGCGCGGATCGACGAGCGCCGGCGCCTGGCCCGGGAGATGCACGACGTGGTGTCGCACCAGGTCAGCCTGATCGTGCTGCAAGCGGGGGCGCTGGCCTCGACGTCCGCCGACCCGGGGGTGCGGGAGATCGCCGATCGGATCCGGGCGGCGGGCGGGAAGGCCGTGGACGAGCTGCGCGAGATGGTGGGGGTCCTGAACGACCCGGCCTCGGTACGGCCGGACCCGCCGGTGTCCTTCGGGTCCGTGGCGGAGGCCCCCGACCTCCTGGCACCGGTGCGCGAGGCGGAGGAGGCGGGGCAGCGGGTGGACCTGGCCGTCCGGGGCGACCTCGCGGGGCTGCCGCCGCACGTGGCGCGGGCGCTGCACCGGGTGGTGCAGGAGTGCCTGACCAACGCGCGCAAGCACGCGCCGGGGGCGGCGGTCGGGCTCAGGGTGGTCCGCGAACGCGACGCGGTGCTGGTGGAGGCGGAGAACCCGGTGGACGACGGCCTGGCCGGTCCCCTCATCGAGGGGACCGGGACCGGGCTGGAGGGGTTGCGGCACCGGGTGGAGATGCTGGACGGGTCCCTGCGGGCGGGCCGGGACGGCGACGGGTTCCGGGTGGCGGTCGTCGTCCCCCTGCCGAACGGAGAGTCGGAGGAACAGCGGTGATCGACGTGGTGCTCGTGGACGACGAGCCGATGGTCCGCGAACACCTGCGGGTCATCCTCGGCGCGGCGGAGGGGCTGCGCGTGGTGGGCGAGGCGGGCGACGGGGCGGAGGCGGTGGAGGCGGTGCTCCGGCACCGGCCGCGCGTGGTGCTGATGGACCTGCGGATGCCGGGGGTGGACGGGATCGCCGCCACGGAGCGCATCGCGGCCCTGCCCGACCCGCCGGTGGTGGTCGCGCTCACCACGTTCGCCGACGACTCCCACGTGGTGCGCGCGCTGGCGGCGGGCGCGGCGGGCTTCCTGGTGAAGTCCACCCCGATGGAGGAACTGGTCGGCCTGGTGCGGGTGGCGGCGGGCGGGCACGCGGTGCTGTCCCGGGAGGTCGCGGGCGGGTTCACGGGCCGTGCCGGAGGGTCGGCGCGGGCCCGGGAACAGGTGGCGGGGCTGAGCCCCCGGGACCGCGACATCCTGGGGTGCCTGGCGGAGGGGATGACCAACGCGGACATCGGCGCGCGCCTGTTCCTGGCGGAGACCACGGTGCGCGGGTACGTGTCGCGCCTGCTCACCCGGATCGACCTCACCAACCGCACCCAGGCGGGACTGCTGGCGCGGGAGGCGGGGCTGCGGGCCCCGGAGCGGCCGTCCGAGTGACGGGCCGGGCGGGGACGTCCTCCTAGGCGGGGACGTCCTCCTCCATGAAGTCCGCCAGGGGGCGCAGGCCCAGGGAGGTCTCGATCCCGTCCTCGTGCAGGACCAGGCGGATCGCCGACATGTCGATGATCATGTCCCCGGCGGGGTGCGCGGACAGCATCGACAGGGCGGTGCCGTACTTGGCCATGGACTGGGCGCCGGGCAGGAACACCGACAGCTCCTCGCGGGACTCGGATTCCCGCACCTCGACCCACTCGTCGAACTTGACCAGTGCGGCGCTGTCGCCCTCGACGGGGAGCTCGACCCGCCACACGGGCCCCTCCGCCGAGTTGAACCGGCGCCGCTGCTCCTCGGTCTCCCGGGTCATGGACGCCCACGTCGGCCCGGTGGCCCGAACGCCGTGTGCCTCCGCCACGGCGGTCAGCTCGCGCGCCGTCGCGGCGACGACCGCCATGGTCGGTCCCCACACGTCGTCCTCCAGCTCCGTGGGCGGGTCCGCGGGATCGGGAGCGACCGCGGTCAGCACCACGCCGCCGGGAGCGGTGCCCCGCCGCACCTCCGGCCGCGCGGCCAACAGCTCGCGCGCGGTGGCGATGGCGTCGTCCTCCGCGGCCCGCTTCAGCCGCAGTTCCTCGACGTGTTCGCCGAGCAGCCCGGCGGCGGCCTCGGGATCGTCCAGCGCCCGCCGCACGAGCTTGACGCTCATCCCGGTCCCCCGCAGGGCCATCACCGTCATGGCGGTCTCGATCTGGTCGAACGTGTACCCGCGGTACCCGGTCCGCTCGTCCACCTCGGCGGGGACCAAGAGCCCTTCGGCGTGGTAGAAGCGGAGCGTCTGTGGCGAGAGTCGGCACATCTCGCTGAAGTCCTTGATGGAGAGCATGCGTCGAGTCTGCGCCCTGCAGTTACCAGAAGGTCAACCCCGCAGCCCCTGCCTTCGCCGACTCGCCGGTGGACCTGGTCCGAGGGGGTTCCGGCCGCGCTCCGGCCCGCAGGCCTTCTTCCTCGCCCACCGACCCGAAGGCCCCCCGAGGGGCGTGACCAGGGACCGGGCGTACGGACATGTCGACTTGCCGATGCGGACCCGCCGGGTCGGCGGCCCTGTGGAAGGATCGGAACGTTCCTTCTGATGCCGAGACGGCGGGTGGTCGCACGTGCGGGACGAACCGATAGGCGCTTACCTCCACAGGCTGGCCGCCCGGGAACCCGCGCCGGGAGGCGGGGCGGCCGCCGCGCTCCACGCGGCCCAGGGGGCCGCCCTGGTGGCGATGGTGGCGCGGTACACCTCGGGGCCCAAGTACGCCCAGCATGCCGAACAGATCGAGCGGATCACCGGGCGCGCCGACGCCCTGGCCGAACGCGCCCTCGGCCTGGCCGCCGAGGACGAGACGGCGTTCGGCGACGTCGCCGCCGCCTACAAGCTGCCCCGGGACACGGAGGCGGACAAGGCCGCCCGGTCGGCCGCGATCGCCGAGGCCACGGTCGGGGCGACCGTGCCGCCCGCCGAGGTCATCGCCGTATCCGGGGAGATCGTCGCCCTGGCGGAGGCGCTGCTCCCGATCGGGAACCCCAACGTGGTCACCGACATCGCCGCCGCGGCCGAGGCCGCCCGCGCCGCGGCGACGACCAGCCGGGTGAACATCGAGATCAACCTGGCGGGGGTCGAGGACCCCGACCGGCGCGCGGACCTGCGGGCCGTCGCCGCGGAGGTGGACGACATCTCCGCGGCGGTGGAGAAGATCACCGCCCGGGTGCGCGAGGTGATCTCCCGATGACCGCCGTTCCCCTGTCCGGCAAGGAACTCGCCGCCGAGATCCGCCAGGAGGTGCGGGCCCGCGTCGGCGGACTCGTCGCCTCGGGCGTCCACCCCGAACTCGCGGTGGTGGTCGCCACCGACGACGGCGGCAGCGCCTGGTACGTGCGCTCGATCGCCCGCGCGGCGGAGAAGGCCGGGATCGCCTGCGACATCGCCGACCTGGGGGCCGACGCGACGGCCGAGGAGATCAAGGCGCGCATCGGCGACCTCAACGGGGACCCGGACGTGCACGGCATCATCCTGCAAACGCCCCTGCCGCCGGGGGTGCGGGCCTCCGAGCTGGTCGGGCTCATCGACGTCGGCAAGGACGTCGACGGCGCCAACCCGCAATCGCTGGGACTGCTGGCGGCGGGCATCCCCGCGTTCCCGCCGGCGACGGCCGAGGCCGTGGTCGCCCTCCTGGAACACCACGGGGTTCCGCTGGAGGGCGCGGAGGTCGCGGTGGTCGGGCGCTCCACCGTGGTCGGCAAGCCGGTGGCGCACCTGCTGCTGGACCGCAACGCCACGGTGACCGTCTGCCATTCGCGGACCAGGGACCTGGCCGCGGTGACGTCCCGCGCCGATGTGGTCGTGGCGGCGGTGGGGCGTGCCGGTCTGCTCGGCGCCGCCCACGTGCGCCCGGGCGCGGTGGTGGTGGACGTCGGCACCAACCCCACCCCGGACGGCGGCCTGGTGGGCGATGTCGACGCCGACGGGGTCGCGGGGGTGGCGGGCGCGCTGACCCCGGTCCCGGGCGGCGTGGGCCCGGTGACCACGGCGCTGCTGCTCCGCCACACGGTGGACGCGGCGCAGCGCTGACCGGCGGATGCCCGGACCGGACGACTCGCCACGGCCGCCCGCCCCGCATGTGTTCTGGGACCGCCACCCGTGGGCCCCGCCGCTCGCGGCTGTGGTCCTGGGTGCGGTGTGCGGGGCGCTCTCGGCTCTGTACGTGGTCAAATTCAACGAGTATCCGGCGGCCTCGTACGGCCTGTTCGTCGTGCCCGCGGTGCTGGCGGGGTGGTCGGCGCCCCGGCCGGGACCGGCCGCGCTGGCGGGGGTGACCGCCCTGCTGGGCGGGGTGCTCGGCCACTTCGTGGGGGTCCGGTTCATTGACTACGCCCAGAACGATCTGGAGTACCGGGCCTGGGTGGTCATCGCCCTCGCTTTCGGGGCACTGCTCGGCCTCATGGGCCACCGGCTGCGGGACGGCAAACCGCTCCGCCGCGCGACGGCGGCGGCCCTGGTCATCGGCCTGCTGCTCGCCCCCGTGCACCTCTGGTACAGCGCCGGCACCCACCCGACGGAGCACGCCGACCCGCGCGCCTACGTTCTCGACGCGTGCGCCGCCGCCCTGGTGCTCTTGGCCTGTCGGGGCCTCGCGCCCCGGGTCCTTGCCCTGGTCATCGCCGTACCGTTCACGATCCTGTTCGGCACCCTGTCGGTGTTCGCGCCGGTCCTGCTGTGGCGCGCCGGCGGCGGCTTCTGAGACGGCGCCCCGTCCGGGAAGTGGCGCGGGGGTGTGACCGCCTCCCGGTGGAGGTCATCGGTCGAACATCTGCTTGACCAGCGAGGGTCCCGGGAAATCGGCGGGGATCGCGTCCATGTGGACCTCGTTGACCCGCTCGCCGAGCCACATGTTCGAATCCCGGCGGATGCCCTGTTGCTTGAACCCGGCCTTCTCATAGGCCCGGATCGCCCCGATGTTGGGTTCGAGCACGGTGAGCCACACACACGCCATGTTCGCGACGTGGAAGGCGTAGTCCAGGACGAGCCGGGTGGCTTCGGCACCGATACCCCGTCCGTGGTGCTCGGGGTCCATGGACACGATGTACTCGGCGTTGCCGCGGGCGGTGTCCATCGCGACCTTGGCCAGCCCCACCGGGATCTCGGGGGCCTTGGTGACGTCGTAGATGGTGAAGCGGATCTCGTCGGGGCTCCCGCCGTCGACGAGGATCGCCCGGGTGGTCCTCACCGGCTGCGGGCTCTGCCGGTTGTAGCCCACGATCGTGGTGATCTGCTGGTCGAGGCGCCAGTAGGTTTCGAGTAGGTCTTCCCGGAGTGGTCCCAGGCCCGCGACGTCGCCGCGAAGCCAGATCCAGGGGGCGGTCTCGTCATGCATGTGTGTCCCTACTTCTTTTCGGAAGGGATGGTCAGGAGCTTCGCGCAGCGCAGCGTGCTCGGGGGTTCGGCGACAGGGGCTCCGTCGACCGAGATCCAGGCGTGCAGAGGCCGGGTAGGGGATGCCCACGGGAGGTGGGCTCAGGGTTCAGGCCGGGGTGCGGCGCGCAGCCACCCGTCCGTGTCGCTGGATCCGGTCGTGGCGGGTGCGGGCTTCGTCCCAGTAGGTGTGTGGCAGGAACCGGTGTCGCGGTACTTGGGCGAGCAGGTCGGCGATCCGCGCGGGGGTGTCGTGGTCGGCGGGTTCGGTGCCCGGGGCGCGGGTGAGGAGACGGTGGTCGAGGGTCATGAGTTCGTCAGGGTCAGTCCCAGCCGCCCGAGGTCGAGGCGTTCCGCGCGGCGTGCGAGCAGGTACAGGTGTCCTGCGCTCCGGTCCTGCTCCTTGACCAGGGTGAACCCCTGGGTCTCGTAGTACTTGGCCAGCTCGGGGAAGAAGCATCCCCGCCGCACCCACCGGCGACCCTGCCGCGCCGCCCGGTCGACCGCCCACAGGGCGATCATCGTGCCGGGCCTGTGCTCCCGGTAGGCGGGGTCGGTCACGGTCGTGAACAGGTACAGGCTCGGCTCGTCGGCCTCCTCGGGTGTCCAGTCCTTCGGCGGCGCGTGCGTCGTCACCGTCGTGCACCCGACGACACGGTCTTCGGCTTCGAGTACCCACATGAACCCGGCCGCGGCCTGACCGGCGAGATCGTCGACGTTCTCCCGCCAGGACTCCAGCCCCCGCTGCTCCATCCAGTCGCAGCGCGCGGTGATCATCGACGCGACTCCGGGGGTGTCCGCCTCGGTCGCGGGGCGCATGGTGAACACTGACGGTGTCCTCTCAGTGCAGGAAGGCGGTGGCGGACAGGTGCAGGCTGAGGACTTCCAGGATCTTCGCGTCACGCTCTTCGACGTAGCGCCCGGGAACCAGGCGGTCGATGCCCGTGCGCAGCCCGTCGGGGTCGACCAGACCCTCCTCGAACAGGGGCGATCCCTCGGCCAGCATACGAGCGAACAGCTTCGGCGCGTAGGTGGTGAGGGACGCCTCGATGACCTCGGCGAAGGACTCCCGTTCAACCGGGTGCACGACGTCCTCACCCATGCCGAGCGTCGCCAGACGGCGCCGCTGGAGTTGTTTCAGTTCCCGCCAGGCGAACGGGAGCTGTTCGCCGAGCGCGACCATGTCCGGGTCCGCGAACGGGTGCATCGGCCACAGCCCGTGCCTCAGCAGTAGGGGTGCGGTGGTCTCCAGCGTCAGCAGCGTCATGGAGTTGATGAGCGCCGGGGGCGCGATGCCGTCGTCGGCGAACTCCAACAGGCCGGGGACACGGGGCCCGATCCACGGGAGGAGGTGCGCATCGGTGATCTCGCCGAGCCCCTTGTGGGGTTCTTCCTCCTGGGTGAGGGCGACCATCTCGTCTCCGCCGAGACCGGTCACCACCGTGCGGGCTCCGCCGGCGGCGACCTTCCGGGCCATCTCCGCGAAGGGCCGGTGCAGGGGCTCCTCGGTGGGGTCGACCACGAGCCCGTTGACCCAGGGGCAGTCGGGAGAGAGCGGGAGATGGCGCATGGCGTCGACGACGAGATCCGGTTCGGCGAACGGCACCCGGGAGCGCATCTCGGCGCGGCGCCGGATCTGCTGCTCACGCCCCGGTCCGCCGATCAGCAGGGCGGCCGTGGGGAACCGGCCGGGGTGCCGCTCGGCGGCCCGGGTGGCCACGGTGCCCGAGTCGAACCCGCCGGTCAGGTGGAACAGGGTGGTGTCCTCAACCCAGGGGCGGCGGTCCATCGCCGTGTCCATGGTCGCGATGAACGCGCCCAGGACATCGACGTCCGGTACCAGTTCCCTGGGCAGGCGGTGCAGGGCGGGCTCGGGGTAGGTGATCCACAGGGACCCGCCGAAGTGCGCGACCGCGCGCTCGGTGAGCCGGTGCACACCCCGGTACAGGGTCTCCGACGAGTACCGGGGCCGGTAGATCAACAGCCGGGCGGCCTCCTTGGGGTTGATACCGGTGGCATGGTCGCGAAGGTCGGCCATGTCCCAGGACCCGACCAGGGTCGTGTCGTCGGCGGCCAGGTACAGGGGCGTGGTCCGGGCCGATCCGGCGGTGACGCGCACCGGCAGCCCGGGCTCGGCCTCCACGAGCACGAAGTCGGTCGGCCAGCCCGCGACGGCATCGAGCGCCCGGTCGTACCCGGCGGGGGTGAGGGCGCGGACACCGGGGTCGCAGGCCGGGCGGTCGGCGACGCGCTCGCGGACCACGAGCAGGGTCCGGTGCCCGTCGGTCGCGGCCAGGTGCTCGACCATCGGGTGGTCTAAGGGCTCGACCCTGCTGCGCCGGTCGAGGGTGCTGTAGCGCGCCCCGGACCACTGCCAGGTCGGATTCTCGCTGTAGGGGGTCAACTGCAATCGCAACATGGGGAGGTTGCTCCGGGGTGCGCGTTGTTCAGCGGATCAGGTGGTCAGCGGGCGGTCGTGTCGTAGGTGTGGGCGGCGTCGCCCGACCCCGAGGACTTCTTGTACTCGTGGCTCTGCGCCGGGGTCTGCACGACCGCGCGGGCGGTCGCGACGAACAGGCCGGCCATCTGCTCGCTCGCGGGCGGCGGGGTGAAGTCGTTCACCGTGTTCTCCTTTTTCCTTGTGGTTTCCGAGAGAGGTGGACCACGTACTCGGAGAGGTCCGGGTACGTGTGGGGGATGTCAGCCGTCGATGGCCTGTCCGAGTCCGGGGCGGACAGCGTCGATGCCGAGCGGGCTCCGTGTGATCGGCCCGGGCGCCGATCCCTCCCCCTTTGACCGGGTGCGGCCCGGAAGTGGAGGGCGTTCTGCCGTGCGGGGCCGAGGGGCTTGCGGGGTGCGGGGAGCGGTGAGTCGCGCGAACTCCTCGAAGGTCACCGCCCGCCCGCCTCGCCGTTCAGGGGGCGGTTGCCCCATCCGTGCGGGTTGCGCATGCGTGCTTCCAGGGCCGTGGACGTCTTCTCCATCAGGGTGGGTTCGACGTCGTCGGCCAGGGCGGTGGCCATCCAGTAGCGGGTGGTGCGCCAGATCTTCCAGCGGCCGGTGTGCTCGGCCTGGAGGCGGGAAAGCTCCTGGAAGTCAAGTTTGACCAGTAGTCCCGCCGGGCTGTCGGCGGTCAGTGTGGTCTCGCCGCGCCGGGCCCGCCAGGGCCCGTGGTGGTCGTCGCGGCTGATCTGCCAGTCGGGGTGGTCGGCCGCGATCACCTCGATCGCGGACGGGTGCCCGTACAGGGCCGCGCGCTCGATCGCGCGCTGGTCGCTCGTCATCGCTCACCTCAGGGGAAGTCGTGGTGAGGGCGACGTTACGGAGCGCACAGGAGCCCGGTGTTCCGCTTTGGAACACCGGGGCCCTTGACTCGTCTCAGCCGATCTGCATGCGCCTGGCCAGGCCGCGCAGCGGTTCGGGAACGGCCCGGTGGACGTCGACCAGGTGTCCCGCGACCGCGCGGGCCGAAGGGTGGTACCGGGTCATCTGCGGCGCGGCCCGTTCCGCCGTCACCAGGCGTCCCAGCGCCTTTTCCCGCTTGCCGGCCTCGACCAGAGCCCGCGCCATGTCGATGTCGTGGTGTGCCCGGCGCTCTGCGGGCAGGGCCGACAGTACCTGCTCGGAGATCAGGGCGTCTCGGCGCAGGGCCTCGTCGTGGTCGCCCATCTCCACGGCGACCGCCGCCCCGTGGATGGCCACGTTCGCGGGGTTGAACTGCAACGCGTAGAAATCCGGGGCACGCGCGGGGAGCCGCTGAGCGGCTTCGACCGCGGCTTCATGGTGGGCCCATGCCTGGGATGCGGTGGTGTTGCCGGTCTGGGTACCGCGGGCGGACAGGATCGCGGATCGGAGGCTGAGGGCGCCATGGACGGCGAGTGCCTGCGGGGTGGCGTCGTCGACCCTCTCGGCGGCGGTGCGGATGAGGTGCAGCCCGGACATCCATGAGCCGTACATCATCATCATGAGAGCCCGGGGAAGTAGCGCCAGGGCGGGCAGGTTGGGATCGTCGGCGCGGGCCGCGCTGGTGGCGGCGTCCTTGATGGCGGTGGCGGCGAGGTCCATGTAGCCGAGCCGCCGGGCCATGGACGCGGCGAGGGCCTGGGCGGCGTTGATGTGCCGCCACACACGGGGGGCGTCGCTGTTATGGGCATGGACGGCGAGTTCGGTGAGGACCGCAGGGAGCGATGCGCCGACGTCGAGGAACCGCGCGTTGAGCGAGCACTGACGCAGCCGTTCCACTTCCTTGGCCAAGGCCGCCACCGGTCGGGGCTCCATGCCCAGGTCCGGGGGGACGTCCACGGCGTCGAGGGACCTCCGGACGTCGGGGATGGTGGCGTGGACCCGGTCCCGGGCGGGGGTCTGGCCGCGGTAGGGCTGCCCGGAGAGATCGGTCGGGTCCACGGACAGGGCGGTGGAGACGGCGGCGATGAACGCGGGGGTGGCCAGGCCGTGCCCGCTCTCGACCTTGGCGATCAGACTGCGTGACACGTGGCTGCGGGCCGCGAGTCCGTGTTGTGTCAGGCCGCGGAGCTTGCGCAGCCGGGCTACGCGTTGGCCGATGGTCTCTTCGGTGTTCTCAACAGGCATGGCACCGCCTTCCTGATCGGTCGCATTCCCAGAGTAGGGCGGGGCTTTCGTCGTGTCAGGGGCGCGGCCGATCCGTGACCGTCATCGCTGCTCGGGGAAGGCAGGCCGCCTTTCGTGTGGGTGGAGGCCGTTGACGGTGTCGATGACCTGGCGCCAGGAGGGCAGACGGTTCTCGTGGGGGGCGTGGGGTCGTGCGGGGCGGCCGGGTCGATGAGGCGCTGGAGCCGGCGCGGGCGATGCTGGACCGGGTGCAGGGCATGGAGTCGGGCAGGTTGCACGACCGGGTGCGGTCGGTGCGGCGCGCGCTGGCGTCGCGGTCGGCGGAGCCTGAGGTGCGGGAGTTCGCGGAGCAGTGCGATGCGGAGTTGCGGCCGGGCCTGTGATTGGGTGGCACCGTCACGTGCCGCTGAGGCTGGGGAGTAACCGTGCGCTGGACCGTTCACTCCGAGGAGGAGCTCTACCGGGACCGGTGGTTGGACATCCGGGTCGCGGACGTGGAGATCACCGGTGGACGGCACCTGGAGCACCGGCTGATCCGGTCGGCGCCGGGCGCGGGCGCCGTGGTCATGAACGCCGCCGATGAGGTGCTGTTGGAGTGGCGGCACCGGTTCATCCCGGACACGTGGGCGTATGAGATCCCCATCGGCGGTATCGACGAGGGCGAGGCGCCCGAGGACGCGGCGGCGCGTGAGGTGCTGGAGGAGACCGGGTGGCGGCCGGGGCCGCTCCGCCCGCTGCTGTACGTGCAGCCCACTCCGGGGATCTCGGACTCCGAGCACCACGTTTTCTTCGCCGACTCCGCCGAGCATGTGGGGGACCCGGCGGAGGACTGGGAGGCGGAGCGCATCGATTGGGTGCCGCTCGCCGATGTGCCGAAGCTGGTGGGGGAGCGGAAGCTGGTCTCGGGTACGTCGGTGGCGGCGCTGACGTACCTCTATGGGGTGGGACGCCCGGCCTGACCGACATGGATCGGGGGCCCGGGTGCCTTGGATGCCGGAACGTGAAAGGTGCTCGGCCGGGAAAGTCCGGCCGAGCACTCGGGGTGGGGGTCAGGCGCCGGGCTTGCGGCCTTCGACGCCGTCCTTTTCCGGTTCCGGCTCGGGCGGGGGTGCCGGGGCCGGGTCGAGGGGGTCGAAACTCCGGCCGCCTACGCTCGGACCGCCCTTGGACCTGTGCACGTTGGGTTCCCTTCTGGCGGGCGTCGGGTGCGCCCGCCCTTTGGGGCATCTACCCGCTGTCGGCGGGGTTCTGCTTCGGGCGGGTGGCCGGGCCGGGCCATGGCCGAAAGGGGCGGGAGGATTTCGGGATGGTGCTTTGGAACGGGGTCGCGGTCGGTTTTCGGCGGGCGATCGGTGGCGTTCCGGGGGTGCTCGACGAGGCGGCGGGGTGGCTTCGGGGGCGGGAAATTCGGCAGTGGCCTGGGTGTTTTGAAGCGGAGTGGGTGGCGCCCGCGATTGCTCGGGGTGAGACGTGGGTGGCCACCGTTGCCGGTGAGGTGTGCGGAACGGTCACGCTGGATTGGGCGGACCCCCTGTGGGGCGATGTCGCAGGTGAGGCGGGCTACGTGCACCGGATGGCGGTGCGGCGGCGGGTCGCCGGGCTGGGAACCGTGATCCTGGATTGGGTGGCCGGTGAGGCGCGGCGGGAGGGCGCTGCGTTCCTGCGGCTGGACTGTGTCGGCTCGAACTGGGGGCTGTGGGCGTACTACGAGGCCCGGGGTTGTGAGCATCGCGGGGATGTGGATGTGCGCGGCGCACCCGGGCAGCGGGGCGGGGGAGGTCCCGCCACCCGGGTCAGCCGGTACGAGCTGCCGTTGGCCTCAGCCGGTGAGGGTGAAGGTGGCCCAGGTGTGGGTGCCGAGGTCGCCGAAGGGGCAGACGGGTGAGTATCCCCAGGCTGTGGACAACTCCTCGACCATGAGCAATCCGCGCTGGCCCTCGGCCTCGTCCCACTCGGTGGAGGTGCGGGAGCGGGGGATGGCCGGGACGGTGCCGGACAGGCCGTCGTCGGTGAAGCCCAGGGTCAGCGAGCGGTCGGAGACCAGCCAGAGGGTGCGGACGACTCCGCCGCCCCGGCCGGAGGCGGTGTACTTCACGCAGTTGGCGAACAGTTCGCTGCCGCAGAGGACGAGGGTGTCGGCCAGGTCCTCGTGGAATTCGGCGAGGTCGGCGCGCAGGTCGCGGCGGACCTGCGACAGGCGGGCGAGGTCGCCGGGGTAGAGGTGGTGCCGCCAGAGGCGGGTGGGGGTCATGCGCCCACCTTCGCCTTCTGCTCCTGCTGGGCGATCCAGACGCGGGTCACCTTGGCCAGGTCGTCGAACGTGACCGGGGGCGACGCCAGGAGGTCGCCCTCGGGCGGGCGGGGCGCCGGGATGCGGGGCGCGGTCCACTGCTGGAGGCGGGCGGTCGCGGCGGCCTGACGGCGCTGCTGCTCGTGGGCGGTGTAGTAGGGCCGCACGAGCGGGAGGTCGTCGGCCGGGAAGATCTCGCGCGGCTCGGACAGGCGCGGAACCGCGGGAGGCAGGGGGCGTACGGCCGGGCCAGGGTTCGCGTAGCGGCGCACGCGGGAGGCGCGGCGACGGTGGTGGCGGCCGGAGGGGGCGGTGAACAGCGCTCGGAGCAGGGCGAAAACAGCCCTGAGGAGCGTGGCACTAAGCTGGTGCACGCTGGCATTCCTTGTGTTGAAGGGGTTGATGCTGGCCGAGACCCCGGGCGCTTACTAGGCGTCGCGGGGTCACTCTTTTTCGGTTATGGGGTCACCCTAGGGCACAGGGGTTCGAGGTGGGAAGTTTTTCTTCGAATTCTCTGGAGGGGATTTCATGTGGCCAGGTCAGGGTGGTTGGAAAAGTGTGACAAGTGGTGATTTGGGGATTTTGGTGGGATTGAATGAAAAATGGGCGTGTCGGTAAGTCGACACGCCCATTCCTCGATACGTCTACCGCGTCAGCCGGTCCAGGAACCCGTGCAGGTTCTCCTCCAGCCGCTTCACCTTCTCCTCGGTGGTCAGCGTCTCCTCGAACCGCCCACCCGGCTCCGGCTGCTTGAGCCCCCGCACGTACAGCGAGCACGCGAAGTCCGAGCACATGTGCAGCCCGATCGTGTTCCCCTCGCGCCCCGCCTTCCCCACGCGCGGCGCCACCATGAGCGCCACCCCCGGTCCCTGGCGGCTGGTCACGCACACCGAGCACAGCGCCCGCCGCGCCCCGTTCCCGGAAGCGGTCAGCCGCAGCGCCACACCGACCGGCCCGTCGCCGCGTTCCACGATCAGGTAAGCGCGCTCGTGCGCCATCGGGTCGCGCCAGCCCAGGAAGTCGAGGTCCTCCCACCGCTGGGAGCCCAGATCGCGCGGGAGGTTCAGCCGCTTGGCCTCGCCCTTGGAGCAGTTGATGAACGAGCCGCGGATCTCGTTCTCCGTCACGGGAATCATTCCTGTGACGCTAACAGCGACCCTCCGGCCGGGCAATGGCTTTAGTTTCCGCTGGTCCTGGGATCGCGCAGCGACCGCATCGCCTCCAGCAGGGTGGCGTGGATGTACTCCAGTCCGGGGCCGGTGAACGAGGTCCAGTCCTCCCCGCCGTCCCCCGTGTCCTCCCAGGCCGTCTCCTCCTGGGGCGTGTGGCTGTACACCCACCACAGGTTCCCCTGCGGGTCCACGAACCGGGAGAACACGTCCCCGAAGAACGCCGTGGCCTCCGTCACCACCCGCCCCCCGCGCGCCTTCGCCCGGGTCAGCGTCGCCTCCACGTCGTCCACGTACACCCGCAGCAGCGAGGGCGTGAACGGCCAGTCCGGCTTGCGGTCGGCCACGGTGATGAGCGAGTCCCCCAGCCGCAGTTCCGCGTGCAGGACCAGCCCGTCGGAGTCCAGGGTGCGGGCCTCGTGCACGTTCCGCGCCCCGAAGACGTCGACGATGAAGTCGATCAGCTCGGGCGCCCTGTCGGCCATGATGAACGGGTCGACGGTCGCGGACCCCTGAGGGGCCGCCGGTTTCGTATCCATGCCCCGAGTCTGCGCCCGGACCGCCGACCGGGTCTTGAACATTCCCGCCAACCCGCCGCCCTACGGCCCACCGGGCCGCAGCCGCGAAGGCCGCTCCGCCCGCAGCGCCACCAGCGACCGGGTCAGGTGCGCCTGGTCGGAGTACCCCAGCTCGGCCGCCACGTACCCCGGCGTCAGCCCCGAACGCAGCGCCCGCGCCGCCTCCCGCGCACGCACCACCTGGTCGATCCGCACCCGGGTCAGCCCCGTCACCGCCTTGATCCGCCGCTGCCGGCTGCGCTCGGACCAGCCGCCGAAGTCCCCGCCCAGCATCCGCCGGGTGTCGGCGTCCACCCGCAGCGCCCCACACTCGGCCAGCCCGTGCACGAACCCCACCAGCCGGTCGAACGCCGGAACCCGGTGCAGCCGCCCCGCCAGCGCGAACCGGTCCCCCACCACCGCCAACGGCACCAGCGCCCCGACCATCGCCGCCTTGTCGTACCCCGTCACCACGATGTCCGGCCGCAGCTCCACCCCCCAGTGCCGCTCCCCCGGCACCCCCGGCAGGGTGTGCGGCGCGGGCAGCGGCCCCGCGAGTTCGACCCGCGTCGACCGGTCCGGGCAGACCGTGAACGCGATTCCCCAGTACTCGGTGGCCGGGTCGAGGTACGCCCCCGGCTCGGTCACCTCCGCGTACCAGACCGCGCTCAGAAAGGGGTCGTCCTCGCGGTACTCAAGTTTGTACACCCTTCCGATCCTAGGTCAGGTGGCCGAGCCCGGGCGGACGATCATGAGCACGACGACCGCCGCCCACAGCAGGTTGTAGAACCCGGTCCACATGGACAGCCGCCCCAGCGCCGCCTTCTCGCCGGGCTCGCGCAGCGCCTCGCGCTGGCGGGGGTGGATCTGCCAGGCGAGCAGGACGCCCGCGGCGGCGGTGAGGATCATCGCGACGTTCACCCAGAGCTCGGCCATCCGCCCCTGGACCAGGGCCAGGGCGATGCCCACCACCGGGACGGCGATGCCCGCGAGCGCGTAGCCGCGGGTGATGCGGTGCAGGGCGAGGGCCGTGTTCCGACTGCGCTCGGTGGTTTGGGACGGCGGCCCGCCGACGGGGACGGCGACCGGAACGTAGCGGGGGAACAGGCTGGTGGCGACGGCCGAACCGCCGATGAACACGATGCCCGCGAGGACGTGGATCGAGAGCAGCAGGTCTTCCATGGTGGGCTCCTCGGTGCCAGAACCTTCAGATTGCCTGAAGCTTAAGGCATGCTTCAGCCATGCTGAAGGTGGGGTGCCCCGCGGGCCGGGTCAGTTCCGCGGGCCGGGTCAGTCGCGCGACGGTGGGGACGGCGACGGGGACGGCGGCGGGGCCAGGGCGGCGAACGCCTCGCGGAACGCCGCGCCCACCTGCCGCTGGATCGGATCGGCCTCCGGCCCGAACAGCTCCTCGTCCACCCGCGCGATCTCCCGCCCCGCGCGCTCCAGCAGCTCGCGCCCCTTGGCCGTGACCTCGATGCTCGACGCCGCCCCCGGCCGGGCGGTGAGATCGTGCACCAGACCTGCGGCGACCAGCGCCTTCACCCCCGAATGCGCACTCTGCACGGTGATCCCCGACATCCGCGCCAGGTCGCTGAAGGAGATGCCCGGCACCCCCGCGATGTGGCCGAGCAGGCCCAGCCGGGCGACGGTGAGGTCGAGCGGGGCCAGGGCGGCGCCGAGTTCGTTCTCCACCCGGCGGGCCAGCGTCAGCACGAGGACGGAGACGCTCAGTGCGGGCGGGCCGGGGCGGGTGTTCTCGGTGCTCACCGCTCCAGTCTCCCCTATCGCCGAATCGGCCCGTCCCCTTGTCATCGTGTCCCTGTATCGACAAGGACACAGGCCGACAAGGGGACGGACCGACAAGGGGACGGGCCGACAAAGGGTCCGTCAGGCCGCCGCGGGCAGGGAGCACTCCGCGCGCGACAGGTCCAGCTCCGACCCCGCCGCCAGGCAGGCCGCGATCATGTGGACCTGCTGTCCGTACGCGCGCCCCGGCAGGGAGGTCTCGTTGCCCTCCCCGTCCACCTCACAGGGGTTGTCGTCGGTGCACTGCTCGCCACTCTCGTTGTGGGTGTTGTGGATCCCCACCACCGTGGTGCCGTCCGCGCCCACCAGCGCAGAGCCGGAGGTGCCGAACCGGGGGGCGCAGCCCTCGTCCTCGGCGTACCGGATGGAGTCGTCCATCAGGTACTCCCCCTCCTTCAGGTGCGGGACCACGGCCTCGGCGGTGCAGTCGAACCGCTCGCTGGTGTGCAGCACGCTCAGCGGGTCCCCCGCCCGCACCGGTTCGGTGGCCAGCTCGAAGACCTTCGCACCCGCGGCCTCCACCTCCGCATAGGTGCGGTCCAGGCGGTAGAGCGCGATGTCGGTCCCGGTCATCGTCGCGTACACCAGCCGGTCCGCGTGCGCGGTGACCAGCGGATACCCCTCCTCGTCCCCGACCGCCACCTCGCGGTCGGCGGGCAGGTCCACCAGGGCCGAACCCGGCGCGGGCCGCTCGGCCTCCTCCACACAGTGGCCGTTGGTCAGCAGCAGCGCCGGGTCCCGCGGCCGGGAGTCGGCGGTGCGGACCACCGAGCCCGTGCAGCCGCCCAGGTCCACCGCGCCCGCCACGTCCGGGATCACGTCGTCGGGCGGCAGCTCGGCGGTGCCGTCGATGATGCCGTTGATCCAGTCCGCGTGCCGGGTGACGTCGGTGTACAGGGTCGGCGCGTCGGCCCCGCCGGGCCCGCTGACCACGCCGGCCACCACCCACTCCCCGTCCTCGCGGACCAGGGCGGGCCCGCCGGAGTCCATGTTGCCCGCGGCGACCGAACCGTCCGGGGCGCCGATGCACAGCTCCCCCTCGGGCACCGCGTCCGGGCAGTCGGCCAGCGGCCGAACCTCGGTGTCGGCCTCGTGCAGGCGGGTCGGGAAACAGCCGGGATCGCCGACGTTCTCGCAGGTCATGCCCCAGCCCATGATGCGCGCCCCGGTGCCGTCCGCAGGTGTGGTCGAGGCGATCCGCACCGGTTCCGCCCCGACCGGGGTGCTCAGGTGCAGCAGCGCGAGGTCGCGGCCCCAGAACCCGCCCTCGTCGCGGTGGGTCGCCAGTCGGTAGTAGTGGTCGACCTCGGCGACCTCGCCGCCGGTGGTGGTGTCCAGGGACCCGACCCGGATCTTCCAGTCGCGCGGAACGCCGTTCTCGGCCCCGGTCGGGGTCTTGCCCGCGCAGTGGCTCGCGGTCAGCACCCACTCCGGGTCCAGCACGATCACCCCGCAGCCGTGGCCGTCCGGGCGCGGTGGCGCGGGGTAGGCGGGCTGGAAGGAGCCCATGAAGGAGTAGGCCTCGGTCGATTCGGCGCCGCCGATGACGGCCTGGGCCGGGGCGGCGGAGAGGGCGGGGAACAGGGGCGCGGCCAGCACGAGCGCGGCGCCGAGCATCGGCACGGTCAGGGGGTGACGCCTTCGGTTTCGCATGCCCATGACCGTAGGTAGTGGAGGTGTTCATCCCTGTTGCGTTCCGGTCATACCCCTAGGGGGTACTATCCGGACATGAGCGACCCCGTGCCCGCGGCCTGTGCCGCCCGCTGCCCCGTCCCGTCCGCCCTCGGTCCCCTGGAGCTGTCCCTGCCCCTGCGCGTGCTCGGCCTGTGCCTGCGGCTGCGCGTCCTCCTGTCCGGAGCCTGCCCCGGAGTGGGTTCCGGAACGCGCTGACGCGGGCCCGCGGCCTGCGGCGATGGCCTAACGGTGTTCGACCACTCACCGAACGTTCGGTCAGTCCATAGGGTCTGAGCTGCTTAAATCCTGGTCCGGTGTTCAAAATGCCGTAGGTCACATGGCATAGTGTCCTAGGGCTCGTGACCTATGTCTCGACACATCCGTCCTGTGTCGATTCGGCGTTCCTCCCCGAACGCCGGGCGCGGCCCCCGGGAGTGACCGACCCCAGGGTCGGCAGACATTACGGAGCAGCAATGGCAACATCCGACGCCACGGCCTCGGGATCCGCCCCCTTGGACACCAAGGAGCGGCGCAAGGTCCTGGCCGGGACCATGGTCGGTACCACCATCGAGTGGTACGACTTCTTCATCTACGCCCAGGCGGCCGGTCTTGTCCTGGCGCCCCTGTTCCTCGCACCGCTGTCGGAGGCCAACCCCGGCCTCGCGCAGATCCTGTCGTTCTCGACCATCGGCATCTCGTTCCTGTTCCGCCCCCTGGGCGCCATCGTCGCCGGGCACCTGGGCGACCGGTTCGGCCGAAAGAAGATCCTGGTCGCCACGCTCGTCCTGATGGGCGTCGCCACCTGCCTCATCGGCCTGCTGCCGACCTACGCCCAGATCGGCGTGGCCGCCCCGATCCTGCTCATCCTGCTGCGCATCCTCCAGGGCTTCTCCGCCGGCGGCGAGTGGGGCGGCGCCGCCCTGATGTCCGTCGAGCACGCGCCGGTCAACAAGCGCGGCTTCTTCGGCGCCTACCCGCAGATCGGCGTGCCCTGCGGCATGATCCTGGCGACCTTCGTCGTCTGGCTCATCACCGTGATCATCGGCCAGGACGCCTTCCTCGCCTGGGGCTGGCGCATCCCGTTCCTGCTGTCCTTCCTGCTGATCATCGTCGGCCACCTCATCCGCAAGTCCGTGGAGGAGTCCCCGGTCTTCAAGCTGATGCAGCAGCGCCGCGCCAAGGCCTCCGCCCCGCTGGGCACCCTGTTCCGCAAGAACACCAAGGAGGTCGTGCTCTCCGCGCTGATCTTCCTCGCCAACAACGCGGCCGGGTACCTGGTCATCGCCTTCCTGGCGACCTACGCCTCGACCGCGCTGGAGATGGAGCGCGGGCCGGTCCTGCTGGCCACCACCCTCGCCTCCTTCGGCTGGCTCATCTCCACCCTGTACGGCGGCTGGGTCAGCGACCGCTGGGGCCGGGTGCGCACCTTCCAGATCGGCTACGTCCTGCTCGCGGCCTGGTCCGTGCCCATGTGGTTCCTGGTCGACACCGCGAACATCTACCTCTACTTCGTCGGCGTCTTCGTCTTCTGCCTGACGCTCGGCCTGAGCTACGGCCCGCAGGCCGCGCTGTACGCCGAGATGTTCCCGGCCGAGGTCCGCTACTCCGGCGTCTCCATCGGCTACGCCCTGGGCGCGATCCTGGGCGGCGCCTTCGCCCCGATGATCGCCCAGCTGCTGCTGGAGAGCACCGGCGGGTCCTGGAGCATCGGCGTTTACATCGTCGGCGCCGCGGCGGTCTCCTTCCTGGGGGTCTCGCTGGTCAAGGAGAGGATGGGCGTCGACCTGCACGTCGACGACGAGGACGACAGGGACAAGGCCGAGAAGACCGCTTGACCCTCTGATCCCCTTGATCCCTGATCCCTCGTCTCGGATCCCCTGATCCCGGATCCCGGAGGGCGGTACGGCGAGAAGTCGCCGTACCGCCCTCTCTCTTTCTCTTCTCGGCGCCCTATCGCCTTCCCCGCTTGTCGACACGGGGCCGGACCCACGATTCTGGGAGCGCTCTCACAACCGTTCCCCGAGCGAAAGGCGCCACCGTGTTCACCGACATGACCTGGATGAACGAGCCCCCGGCCTGGAAGGTCGAGGACGACGTCCTCACCGTCACCACCGGGGACCGCAAGGACTTCTGGCGGCACACCCACTACGGGTTCGTGCACGACGACGGCCACTTCCTGTCCGCCGAGGTCACCGGGGACTTCACCGTCCAGGTCACGTTCGACGGCGACTACCTGGAGCAGTACGACCAGGCCGGGCTGATGCTCCGCGCCGACGAGGAGAACTGGATCAAGACCGGCACCGAGTTCGTCCACGGCGGGCTCAACGTCAGCTCCGTCGTCACCCGCGGGTTCTCGGACTGGTCGGTGGTCTCCCTGGCCCGGACCGGCGGGTCCTTCCACCCGGTGACCGTCCGCGCGATCCGCACCGGCGACACCGTCAACGTCCAGTACCTCGACGGCTGGGGCGCCTGGCGGCTGCTGCGCCTGGCCCACCTGCCGCTGGGCGAGACCTGTCACGTAGGGGTCATGTGCTGCTCGCCGCAGCGGGAGGGGTTCCGCGCGGTGTTCCGGGACTACTCGGTGTCCTCCGAGATCCCCGAGGACACACACGCTTAGGGCTCCGAACGAGGGAGGGGCGGGTCGGCGAGGGAGGGGCGCCGACCCGCCCGAGCGGGGGATGGGGAGGAGGTCAGGAGGGAGAGGGCGGAGTGGATCAGGTGATGGTGTCGCGCACGCCGGAGATCACCGACGAGTTCCACATCATCGAGATGTGCTCCAGGCAGCCGGTCTGGTGGTTGGCCGCGCCCGGCAGGGACGTGCTCGACGTCGGGGAGATGACGATGTCGCAGGGCGAGCGGTAGGTCGTGTAGACCGTCGGGCCGGGCGTCGGGTTCCCGGAGTTGAGCTCGTTGAGGAACGACGAGCCGTGGCGCATCTCCGCGCAGGAGGTGACCAGCCCCGGGCAGAGGTTGGCGATGTTCGTCCCGTTGTTGGGGCCGCCGATCGAGATCCAGTGGTCGACCTTCTGCGCGCCACCGAGGTTCTTGATGTACCAGCGGGAGGACAGGCCGCCCATGGAGTGGGTGACCAGGTGGACCTTGCTCGCCCCGTGCTGGGCGAGGACCCCGTCCACGTAGGACGAGAGCTGGCCGGCGATGGTCTTGTTGGAGCGGAGCCAGTCGTAGGTGAAGACGTGCAGCCGGTTCTGCGGGTAGCCGGCGGCGACCAGCTGGGACCGCATGGTGGACCACTGCTCGCCCTTGCCGGCGAAACCGTGGATGAAGATGACGGGGGCGTGCGAGGCGGCCGCGGCGGGCGCGGCCTGGGCGAAGGAGAGGACGGCGGCCAGCACCAGGGCGCTGAGGACGGAGAGGAGGCGCTTCATTCGGGGGGTCCTCCGGGGATCGGCGGGGGGATCTGGAGTGAGTGTGTGACACCGGTCACTGGGTGCGCATCGGCTGAATCGCCGGTCCCTTTACTTCTCTTTAACTCGTGGGTAACTTTTGATGGGTGACCAGAGTGCCCCCCGCTGTCACCATCCCCTCCGGGCGTGAGCACGAACTCGCCGCCGTCCGCCGCCTCCTCCATGCCGCCCGCACCGGGCGCAGCGACGCCCTCCTGCTGACCGGCGGCCCGGGCAGCGGCAAGAGCACCCTGCTGGCCCGCGCCGTCACCGAGGCCGACGACCTCACCGTCCTGTACGCCCGCGCGGTCCCCGAAGAGAGCGACCTGGCCTACGCCGGGCTGCACCAGCTGCTGCGCACCGTGCTCCGCTACCTGCCGCGGCTGCCCGACGCCCAGCGCGGGGTCCTGGAGGAGGCGCTGTCCCTGGGGCGGGTCGACCGGCCCTTCCCGCTGGAGGCCGCCGCCCTGGCCCTGCTCACCGAGGCCGCCGCCGAACACCCGCTGCTGGTGTGCGTGGACGACCTCCACCTCATGGACGCGCCGTCCCGGCTGGCCATCGCGTTCGCCGCCCGCCGGTTCTCCGTGGAGGGCGTCGCCACCCTGCTGACCGCCGACGCCCACGCGCTCGGCGACCTGGCCGGGCCCGAACGCCTGCCGCTGTCACCGCTGCCCGACCCGGTGCTGTCCGACCTCCTCGACGAGCGGTCCCCGTACCCGCTCGCCGCCGGGGTCCGCGCCGACCTGGTCGCCGCCGCCCAGGGCAGCCCGGGCGCGGCCGCGGAGCTGGCCGCCGCGCTCACCGCCGCCCAGGCGCGCGGCGACGCGCCCCTGGGCGACCCGCCCCGCTCGCACGGGGCCATCACCGACACCTGCGCCCGGCTGCTGCGCACCCTGCCCGCGACCGCCCGCCGCCGACTGCTGCTCCTGGTACTGGACGACGCGATCGACCACCACGACCGGGCCGAACGCGCGGGCCTGGACCCCGGGGACCTCGACCCCGCCGTGGCCGCGGGCCTGGTCCGCCACGAGGCCGGGTCGCCGGTCCCCGCGCACCCCCTGGTCCGCACCGCCTGCTTCCACCGCTCCCCGCTGGCCGAACGCCACGCCGCCCACCGGACCCTGGCCGACCTGTACGCGGACACCCCGGCCGCCGCGATCCGCCACCGGGCCGCCGCCGTCGCGGGCACCGACCCCGGGCTGGCCGCCGAGCTCGCCGCGACCGCCCGCACCACCGCCGACCACGCCACCGCCGCCCGCCTGTGGGAACGCGCCGCCGAGCTCACCCCGGCGGTGGGCGCCGTCGCCGGACGTCCCGCGGCACCCGTCGGGACCCCCGCCGCGGTCGCGCTGTCCCCTGCCGCCACCGGAGCCCCGGCCGCCCCACCGGCCCCACACGCCTTGACATCCCCGGCCGCCCCTGCTGTCGGGGCGCCCCCGACCGACTCGGCGGCCCCGGCGACCCAGGATGCCCCACCGGCCCCGACAACCCCGGTGACCCCGACTGTTTCGGGGACTCCGGTGGCCCCACCGGCCCTGTCGGCCCCACCGGCCCCGGCCGTGGGAACGGCGGTGACCGGCGGCGGGGGCGGTACCGGCGGTGCACCCGGGGAACGCGAAGGGCGGTTCCTGATGGCCGCGTGGCACGCGTGGTTCGCCGGGGACCAGCGGCGGGCCAGGCGCCACGCCCAGCGGGCTGGCGACGCCGCCGACCCCCTCACCGCCCAGATGGACCTGCGCACCGGCGTGGCCATCGACGCCTACCACCGGCTCAGCGCCGCGGCCGAGACCGCGGCCGCGCACGACCTGTCCCGCGCCGTCGACCTCTTCCACCACGCCGGGGAGGCCTGCTGCCTGGCCGGGGACCACGAACGCTACTTCGCCACCGTCGCCCGCGCCCACATCCTCGCCGGAGCGGCCGCCGCACCCCGCGACCGCATCCTCCTCGACTACATGGCGGGCAAGTCCGCCGTCTTCCAGGGCCGCCACACCGAGGGCGTCAGCGCCCTGCGCCGGGTCCAGGCCGCCGCCGACCGGCTCGGCGAACCCGACACCCTCGTCCTGGGCGTCATCGCCGGGCTGCTGTGCGGCGACCACATCCGCACCCGCGCCCTGGCCGGGCGGGCCGTCCTCACCGCCCGCCGCACCGGGGCCGCCGCCCTGGTCCCCCAGGCCCTGGAGTTCCTCACCTACGCCGAACTCTGGTTCGGCCGCCTGTCCCTGGCCGAGGAGAGCGCGGCGGAGGGCCTGCGCACCGCCCTGGCCACCGGCCAGGAGAACTGCGCCGGGCACCACCGGGCCGCGCTGGCGTTCGTCGCCGCCATCCGCGGCGACGAGGAGTCCTGCCGGGAGCTGGCCGGGGCCGCCCTGGCCACCGCCGAGGCCCACGACGTGGGGCTGCCCGCCGCCCTCGCCTCCTGGGCGCTGGCCCTGCTCGACCTGGGCGCGGGCCGGGCCCGCGAAGCGGCGGTGCGGCTGCGCGCCCTCACCCGCTCCGGCCCCGGGCAGAGCCACACCGCCGTGCGCCTGCTGCTGACCCCGCACCTGGTGGAGGCCGGGGTGCGCGGCGGCCTCGACATCCGCCTCGACGCCGGGGTCGCCACCCTGCACGCCTGGGCGGAGGCCACCGGCAACGACACCGCCCGCGCCCTGGTGGCGCGCTGCCGCGGCCTGCTGGCCGACGGCGAGGAGGCCACCGGCCACCTGCTGCGCGCGCTGGAGCTGCACACCTCCGGGTACTGCGACTTCGAGCAGGCCCGCACCCGCTTGCTGCTGGGTACGCGGCTGCGGCGTTCACGCCATCCGGGACCGGCCCGCGAGCACCTGTCCGAGGCGCTGGAGACCTTCGAGCGGCTGGGCGCCGCGCCCTGGGCCCGCCAGGCCCGCGCCGAGCTGCGCGCCGCGGGCGGGGCGGTCACCGGCGCGGAGTCGCGCCTGGCCGACCTGAGCCCGCAGCAGCTGCGCATCGCCCGGCACGTGGCGGGCGGCGCCACCAACCGGGAGGTCGCGGCGCGCATGTTCCTCAGCACCCGGACGGTGGACCATCACCTGCGCAACATCTACGCCAAGCTCGGCATCCGCTCCCGGGTGGAGCTGAGCCGCCTCATCGACCGCCCGGTGCTCGCGGAGTGACCCGAGCCGGTCGGCCCGGAGCACCCGCCGGGGCATAGCGGCTGAGCCGGCGATGTTTCACGTGAAACATCGGCCGTGACACGGCGGCACAATACGGGGTCGCTCCGTACCCGGTGGGGAACAATGTGCGGGACGGCTCCCCCAGGAAAGGCGCCACGGTGTTCCACCTGCCAGGATTGCCCTCCGACCTGCCCCACCCCGAGGTCCTGTGGGCCCGGGCCGGGGCCTACGCGTCCATCTGCGCCGGGCTCGGACTGACCGAATGCGTCCCCGGACCCGGGGCCGTCCACTTCCAGCTGGTGCTGGGGGCCCGGTTCTGCCTGGCCCGGGTGGCCGGCGGCGGGTTCCTGCTCATCGGCCAGGACCCCGACAGCACCGACGCCCGCGCCTGGACCCGGCCCATCGACCCCTTCCAGGGCGCGCCCGAGGCACTCCCCTGGGACTGGCTGGCCGAGCGGCCCCGCCCCGACTTCGCCTACTGGTGGGACGGGGAGTGGGCGCGCGCCGCCTACCCCGACGACTGGGAGGACGACGGCCTGGCCGCCACCGTGGGCTGGTGCGCCGACCTGGACGACTTCACCGAATGGGTGGCCCGCGCCGCCCTCGACACCACCGACCCGGCGGGCACCGTGTCCGCCCGCAAGACCGTGGCCGACCTGGCCGCCCGGGCCCGGGAGCGCACCCTGGACGCCGACGCGCTCGCCGCGGCCCTGGACCACGCGGGCCGCGACGACGCCGACCTCGCGGCCGGGCTCGCGCTGGCCCGCAGGCTCGGGCTCACCGGCGAACAGGACCCCGAGGAGATGGAGCCGAGCGGGTCCGGGCCCGCCGCCGCGCACCCCGTCATCGGCGGGCACTCCTGGATGCTGCTGCTCGGGGACGCCATGCGCGCCGCCCGCGAGCTCCCCGGCCGCGGCGACGGCGTCACCGCCCTGGCCGCGGGCGCCGCCCCGAACGGGCGTGCCGAGGAGGCCCTGGCCGAGGCCGCCGCGCTGGTCCGCGAGCACCTGCTGGGCGACGCCGACCGGCGGGTCCTGGTCTACCGCGCGCCCCACGCGCACGGCCTCGTCCACGACGACCTCGTCCCCGTCGCCACCGGCCCCGGCCTGCACACCGTCCTGGAGCGCCTGCGGCAGGACGAGGGCGACGACGACGGCCGGTGGCTCTTCGCCCGGCTCACCGTCACCCGCGAGGACGCCACCCTGGAACGCGCCTACGACCACTGGCCGGAGTGGATGCCCGGCCCGGTGGACGAGGAGATCCGCGAACTCGGCTTCGCGCACCCCACCGGCGAGCCCGCCGACGTCGACGAACTCCGCGCCGAGATGGACCGCCGCACCCCCTCCCACCTCCCCTCCTGGGCCGACCTGCTGTCCGACCGCACCGCCGACGACCCGCCCTGGCCCGGCCCGCCCGGCCGCCCCAGCGTTCCGCCGCTGCGGATCACCCTGGACCGCCGGGTCGCCCTGATCGACGAGATCGCCGACCGGATGCGCTGCGCGGCGGGCGGCCTGGAGTGGTCCCGGCTGCGCCTCACCTACCACGCCCTGGCCGGGTACGCGGGCGGCACCCTGACCGCCATCCGCCCCGACGGCGACCGCGCACTGCCGGTGGGCGCGGACCTGCGCGCCGCCCTGGCGGTGCTGCGTTCGGCCACCTACATCGAGGGGCGGGGCGCCTGGTTCACGGTCGACATCGCCGTGGGGCCGATCGCCGGCTGGCGGGTCGCCTACGACCGGGACGGGCGGCCCGCCTTCTCCCTACCGCCGACCGCCTTCGACCACGCCCTCGACCTGCGGTACTTCCCCCGGGACTGGATGAACGTCCCGCCGTGGCTGGACGAGCGGCTGCGCGTCGCCGAGTCCTGATCCGGCCGGGGATCCGGGCTGGTCGGCGCGGGCTCCAGCGGACCGTCGGCGTCCTGGGCTTCCCCGCGCTCACGGTGGCCCTGGCCGCGTTCCCGGGCCCGGGCACCTTCACCGAGCCGCGGGTGCTCCTCGCCGTCGTCCTGCCCGCCGCGGTCCTGGGCGCCTGGCCGCCTGGGCGCTGTGGCGTCTGCCGGAGGTGGCCGCCCGCTCCGGCGTCCTCATCACCGACGACACCGTCGAACTCGTCCGGGAACGCTGCCTGTGGCGGTCCGGGGTGCGCGCCGTCGTGCCCCGAACGTCGATCACCGTCGTGCGCAGGGTCCGCGCCCCGTCCCTGACCGGTCTCGCCAACGGGTGGCCGGTGGAGGACGCCGTCGACCTCGTCGTCACCGCCGACCCCGGCCGGACCCCGTACTGGGTGCGCCGCGGCCGGGGCGGCGAACCCGGGACCGTCCGGCTGCGGGTGCTGGGCGGCCCCGCCGTCCTGCCGCTGACGAGCCGAGTCGGAGGACGCCTCTGACGGCGTTCCGGCCCTAGTGGACGGGGGTGACCGAGGGTGTCGGCCACCTGTCCACCCGAAGGCGTGCGCCGGGTCACATATCTGGACGATCGGTCACGCGACCTGGGGCTTTCTGCGACGTTTTCTCGACTTTGTCCCACGTATAGCGAACAGATGGCAAGAAACCGCACCATATGTCTGTACACGTCACCTTCGACACACCCGACATTCGACATATGGAGGAAGAGGCATGGCCGACGACCGGGACCTGCTCCCCTCCGAGCAGCCGGTGCAGCTGCTCGACGAGTCGGGGAAGCAGGTCGAGAACCCGACCCTGCCCTTCCCCGACAACGGGCGCCTCCTCGACGCCTACACCGCCCTGGTGGTCGGCCGCCGCGTCAACGACCAGGCCGGTGCCCTGGTCCGCCAGGGCCGCCTGGCCGTCTACCCCTCCTCGCACGGCCAGGAGGCCTGCCAGGTCGGCGCCTCCCTCGTCCTGGGCGAGAACGACTGGCTCTTCCCCACCTACCGGGACACCGTCGCCGTCGTCACCCGCGGCGTCGACCCCGTCCAGGTGCTCACCCTCCTCAAGGGCGACTGGCACGCCGGGTACGACCCCTACGAGCACAAGGTCGCCCCGCAGGCCACCCCGCTCGCCACCCAGCTGCTGCACGCCGTCGGCGTCGCCCACGCCGCCCGCCTGCGCGGTGAGGACACCGTCGTCATGGCCCTGTGCGGCGACGGCGCCACCAGCGAGGGCGACTTCCACGAGGCGCTGAACTTCGCCGCCGTCCTCAAGGCCCCCGTCGTGTTCTTCATCCAGAACAACGAGTACGCCATCTCCGTCCCCCTCGCCCGGCAGACCGCCGCTCCCTCCCTCGCCCACAAGGGCATCGGCTACGGCGTCAACGGCGAGCGCGTCGACGGCAACGACACCGCCGCCGTGCTGGCCGTCCTGGGCGGCGCCGTCGAGGCCGCCCGCGCCGGTGGGGGCCCGCAGCTGGTCGAGGCGCACACCTACCGCATGCAGGCGCACACCAACGCCGACGACGACACCCGCTACCGCGACAGCGACGAGGTCGACCCGTGGGTCGCCCGCGACCCCCTGGTCCGGCTGGAGGCGCTGCTCAAGCGCAAGCGCGTGCTCACCAGGGCGCGCCAGGAGGCGATCACCGAGCAGGCCGAGGCCGTCGCCGCCGCCATGCGCGAGGGCATCTCCCGCGACACCGACCCCCACCCCTCCGAACTGTTCGCCCACGTCTACGCCGAGCCGACCCCGCAGTTGAAGGAGCAGGCCGCCGTCCTGGCCGACGAACTGAGCAGAGAGAGCGACTGACCGATGGCCACCGACCCCACCAAGCTCAGCATGGCCCAGGCGCTCAACCGGGCGCTGCGCGACGCCATGGCCGAGGACGAGACCGTGTACGTCTTCGGCGAGGACGTCGGCCCCCTCGGCGGCGTCTTCCGCATCACCGACGGCCTCACCGCCGAGTTCGGCGAGGACCGCTGCTTCGACACCCCGCTCGCCGAGTCCGGCATCGCCGGCCTGGCCGTGGGCATGGCGATGAACGGGATGCGCCCCGTCATCGAGATGCAGTTCGACGCGTTCGCCTACCCGGCGTTCGAGCAGATCGTCAGCCACATCGCCAAGCTCCGCAACCGCACCCGCGGCCGCGTCTCCCTGCCCATCGTCATCCGGGTGCCTTACGCGGGCGGCATCGGCGGCGTCGAGCACCACTGCGACTCCTCCGAGGCGTACTACGCCCACACCCCCGGCCTGAAGGTCGTCACCCCGGCCACCCCGGCCGACGCCTACCACCTGCTGCGCGAGGCCATCGCCTCCGACGACCCCGTCGTGTTCATGGAGCCCAAGAAGCTCTACTGGGCCAAGGAGGAGTTCGACCCCGCAGCCGGGCGCCCCGGCATCGGCACCGCCGTGGTGTGCCGCCCCGGCACCGACGCCACCCTCATCGCCTACGGGCCGTCCGTGCCCGTCGCTCTGGAGGCCGCCGAGGCCGCCGCCCAGGAGGGCCGCAGCCTCCAGGTGGTGGACCTGCGCTCGATCGTCCCCTTCGACGACGAGACCGTGTGCGCCGCGGTGCGCTCCACCGGCCGGGCCGTCGTGGTCGCCGAGGCCAGCGGGTTCGCCAGCGTCGCCTCGGAGATCGTCGCCCGGGTCACCGAACGCTGCTTCCACTCCCTGGCCGCCCCGGTCCGCCGGGTCACCGGCTTCGACATCCCGTTCCCGCCGCCCAAGCTGGAGCGCCACCAGCTGCCGAGCGTCGACCGCATCCTCGACGCGGTGGACGACCTTCAGTGGGAGGACGACCAGTGACGGTCCACGTTTTCGAACTGCCCGACCTGGGCGAGGGCCTCACCGAGGCCGAGGTGGTCAAGTGGCTGGTGTCGGTGGGCGACACCGTCGCCGTCGACCAGCCGATCGCCGAGGTGGAGACCGCGAAGTCGATCGTGGAGGTGCCCACCCCGTACGGCGGTGTGGTGCACGAGCTGCACGGCGCCGAGGGCGAGGTGCTGGCGGTGGGGGGCCCGCTGATCAGCGTCGCCGACGAGTCCGCCGAGCCGGTCGCGCCCGCTGATTCTGAGCCTGCCGCCCCGGTCTCGGCGGACGGCGAGCGGTACCGCGAGGAGGAGCGCGCGGGGACCGGCTCGGGGAACGTGCTCATCGGCTACGGCACCCCGGAGTCGGGGGCCACGGGCCGCCGTCGCCGTCCGCGCAGGGCCGCGGCGCCCGACGCCGTTGTGTCCCCGGCCCCGGCGGTGCGCCGGGTCCCGCTGGTGACCTCGCCGCTGGTGCGCCGGCTCGCCCGCGAGGCCGGGCTGCGCGTCGCCGACATCGCTGGCAGCGGCCAGGACGGGCTCATCACCCGCCGCGACGTGCTCGCCGCGATCGAGGCCGCCCAGACCCCGGCCGCCGCACCCGCGGACGCCGTTCCGGCCCCGGTCCCGGCGGGGGCCGTGGACCCGCGCACCGGGCTGGCCGAGTCCAGCCGCGTGCCCATGAGCGGGTTCCGCAAGAGCGTCGCCGCCGCCCTCTCGCGCAGCCGCGGCGAGATCCCCGAGGCCACCGTCTGGGTGGACGTCGACGCCACCGAGCTGGTCCGCCTGCGCACCGCCCACCCGGACGGCCCGGGGCTGCTGTCCTACGTCGCCCGCTTCACCGTCGCCGGACTGCGCGCCTACCCCGAGCTCAACGGGCTGGTGGACACCGAGCGCGGCGAGCTGGTCCAGTACGACGGCATCAACCTCGGCCTGGCCGTGCAGACCGACCGCGGCCTGGTCGCCCCGGCCGTGCTCGGCGCGCACAGGATGACCACGTCCGAGCTGGACGCCGAGGTCAGGCGGCTCACCGCCGCCGCCCGCGCGGGCAAGGCCACCCCGGCCGAGATGACCGGCGGCACCTTCACCCTCAACAACTACGGTTCGCTGCGGGTCGACGGAAGCGCCGCCATCATCAACCACCCGCAGGTGGCCATCCTCGGCATCGGCCGGATCATCGACCGCCCGTGGGTGGTGAACGGCGAGCTGACCGTCCGCAAGGTCACCCAGCTGTCGTTCGCGTTCGACCACCGGGTGTGCGACGGCGGCGCGGCGGCCGGCTTCATGCGGGTCGTCGCCGACGCCATCGAGGACCCCGCCGCGGCCATCGCCCGCCTGTAGGCGGGGGTCCCACAGCAGCGGCCCGGAGGGAGTCGGCACCCTCCGGGGCGCTCTCCCGTGTCCGGGCTCAGGAGACGGCCGCCGGGTCGTAGGCGAGGACGTCGTCCAGGTACTCGGCCACGGCCCGCCGGTTCTGCTCCAGGCAGCGGATGCGCCGCTCCATGCGGTCGAGCTCGCCGCGCAGGGTCGCGATCATCTCGGGGGTGGCGTCGGGGAAGTGGATCGAGCGGGGCTTGTCCAGGCACGGCAGGATCTGCTTGATGATGCGGGTGGGCAGCCCGGCGTCGAGCAGCCCGCGGATCTGGACCACCCGGTCCACGGTGGGCTCGTCGTAGTCCCGGTAGCCGTTCTCCAGGCGGTGGGAGACGATGAGGCCCTGCTCCTCGTAGTAGCGCAGCAGTCGGCGCGGGACCTCCGTGCGCTCCGACAGCTCCCCGATCCTCATGTGCGCCACCTCTTATGTGTCCCCATGTCGACATTCACACGTGTGTGAAGGCTAGAGCATGAAAGCCCCCACCCGGAGCCCTCACCACAACCTGGGGCATCGCGCCACCCCGACCCCAGGGGGTTTCCCACCTTGCCCGGGGCCCTGGCCCCAGCCCGCCCTCTCCCGGAGCCCCCGCCCCAGCCGGAGGGCGTCACGCTTTCCTTCGCCCCAGGGGTTTCCCACCTGACCTGGGGCCTCAGCCCCAGCCCGGTCACATCCCTGGCCGTCCCCGCCGCAGAGGGTGACGGCGGCAGGAGGCTTCCCGCCCTGACCTCAGAGGGCTGCCCACCCAACCTGGCTCCTCAGCCCAGCCCGGTCACGCCATTGGGGTCCTTGCCGCAGGGGGTTTCCACCTTCCCCGGGGCCTCAACCCCAGCCCGGCCACATCCCTGGCCTCCCCCGCCGCAGGGGGTGACGGCGGCAGGAGGCCTCTGGCCCGACCTCAGGGGGCTGCCCACCTGACCTGGGGCCTTAGCCCCAGCCCATCCCCTTCCCAGAGAGCCCTTAGCCACATCCGTGGCCACCCCCGCCGCAGGGGGCGACGGCCGCACGAGGCCTCCGGCCCCGACCCCAGAGGGTTTCCCACCTGCCCGGGGCCTCAGCCACAGCCCGGTCACCTTCCCGGGGCCTTAGCCACAGCCGGAGAGCGTCGCGCTTCCCCCGCCGCAGGGGGTGACGGCCGCGGGAGGCCTCCCGCCCCGGCTCCAGGGGGTGTGGGTAGAGCGGGGCTGGACCCCGACCCCAGGGGGTGAGACAGCAAGAGCAGGTTTCCAAAACAGCAACCATCTGCGGAGGGCGGTGTGCGGAGACCGCTCTCGGTCGCGTTGGTCTCCACGGGTCACCCCCTGGGAACGTACAGACCCGGGCTGGGCGCGGAGCCGTCCCCACGGTACGACGCCCGGCAGACCAAAAAGACGTACGCGTTCAACTCACGTCCCCGGTGGTGGGGGTGTTTCCAGGGGACGGGTCGGGGCACAGCGCACACCCCCGACCACACAGGTCCACGGAAAGACGCTCCGACTGGAAACAGGCTGTTGCACAGACCTCGCTTGAAAGCCCAACCACAGACGGGGTAACCCCCGCCCTCAGTGCCCTCCCCGGACACAGGGGGTGTCGGGAGGAAGAACCTCGGCCTGCGCTCCAGAGAGTGAAACCCCGGCTCCGATCGCCCTCCCTGGCCACAGTGGGTGACCCGCACCCACACTGCCGGTGGTACCGGCAGCGGTCCCACCTTCCGAAACCCCCTGTCCCCGGGCCCAAGGACAAGCGCGGCCGTCACCCCCTGCGGCGAGGCCGCGGTTCGCCTTCCGGTCTGGGGCTGATGCCGCAGGCACCCGCGGCCGTCACCCCCTGGAGTGCAGGTCGTGGTTCTTCCTCCCGACACCCCCTGCGGCGGGGAGGGCGATCGGGGCCGGGGTTACTACACCAGGTGGTCGGGCTTTCAAGCGAGGTCTGTGCAACCGCGGGTTTGCAGGCGGAGCGTCTTTCCGTGGTGAGGGGCCCTGCTGTTTCCGGACAGGATTTCAACCGCCTATTTCACGCGGCCAGTCGCAAATCCTGATGCGCCGCGTAGATCTCCGCAGGCGTGTTGTACCCCAGCGCGGAGTGAAGACGCCTGTGATTATACCAGTGCTCGATGTACCGAGTGATGTCACGCCGGGCGCTTTCCCGAGTGGGATACACCATCCTGTTCGCCCGCTCGTTCTTCAGCGCGCCGAAGAACGACTCGGCCATCGCGTTGTCATAGCAGACACCGGTCCGGCCGACCGATCGTTGGAGACCCTGCTTCTTCAGGAAATCACCGAATTCCTTCGGCGTGTAGTTGCTGCCCCGGTCCGAGTGGAACACCGCACCCTTGGACACCTTCCCGTTCCTCTGCGCGTTCTTCAGCGCCTGAATGACGAGCGGGGTGCGATAGTGGTCGCCCATGGCATATCCGATGACCTCCTTGGTGCAGCAGTCGATCACCGTCGCCAGATACAGCCACCCTTCCCAGGTGGGGATATAGGTGATGTCGCCGACGAGTTTCACCCCCGGGCGAGGGGCGGTGAAGTCACGCCGGACCAGATCCGGGATCCCGGCGGATTCGTCGCCCTGGGTCAGACACACCCGCTTGGGGCGCGGCTGGCACGGCTCCAGGCCCATGCTGCGCATGAGCAGCCGCACCAGCTCCGGGCCGGCCTGGACGCCCCAGCGCTGGAGTTGGGCGTGGATCCGCCGGTAACCGTAGGTCTCCTCCGAGTCGTCGAACGCTTTCCGGATGAGCAGTGTGAGGTATTCGCGGCGCTCGGCCGTCGCCGACTCCGGCCGGCTCCTCCACTCGTAGAAGCCGGAACGGGAAACGTCCAGCCGGGAGCACATGAAGGTGACGGGGAAGGCGTACTTCGCGGTGTCATCGGCCCGGGTGGTCTCGATGAACTCGTAGATGTCCGTCACGGACGATTCTTTGCGAAGTACGCGGCTGCTTTTTTCAGGAACTCGATCTCCATGGCCTGTTCACGGTTGATGCGTTCGAGTTCTTTGAGGCGGGCGCGTTCGTTCAGGTTCAGGTCGGGGTTCGCGTTCTCGTGTTCTTGCCGGTGTTTTTTGACCCACTCGCGCAGGGTCTCGGTGTTCACGCCGAGCTCTCGGGCGACCTGGGAGATCGGTCGCTGTGTTTCCTGCACGAGTTTTACGGCTTCGGCGCGGAACTCTGGCGAGTATTTACTCGGCCTGCCCATGTGCCCTCCTGGTTTCCTTAAGGAATGATTGTATTGGATCCCTGTCCGGAAACCTCGGGGCACCTCAGTGGACCTGTGTGGCCGGGGATGTGCGCTGTGCCCCGACCCGTCCCCTGGAAAAGCAACACCCCCACCACCGGGGACGTGAGCCCAACGCGTACGCCTCTGTGGTCTGCCGGGCGTCGTACCGTGGGGACGGCTCCGCGCCCAGCCCGGGTCTGTACGTTCCCAAACGGTGACCCGTGGAGACCAACGCGACCGAGAGCGGACCTTCAGACCGCCCTCCGCAGATGGCGGGGGTTTTGGAAACCTGCTCTTGCTGTCTCACCCCCTGGGGCCCGGGCCCCGTCCCGCTCTACCGAAACCCCCCGGGGCCGGGGCGGGAGGCCTCCTGCTGCCGTCACCCCCTGCGGCGGGGGAGGCACAACGCACTCCGGCTATGGCTAAGGCCCCGGGCAGGTTACCGGGCTGTGGCTGAGACCCCAGGCCAGGGGGGAAACCCCCAGGGGCCAGGGCCGGAGGCCTCCTACTACCGTCACCTCCTGCGGCGGGGGTGGCCACGGATGTGACCGGGCTGGGGCCAAGGCCCCCGGAGAAGGTGGGAACCCCCTGGGGCGGGGGTGGCCAGGAAGGTGGTCGGGCTGGGGCTGAGGCCCCAGGTCAGGTGGGCAACCCCCTGGGTTCGGGCCGGGAGGCCTCCTGCGGCCGTCATCCCCTGGGGCGGGGGCGGCCAGGCAGGTGACCGGGCTGGGGCCGGAGGCCTCGGGAAAGGTGGGAACCCCCTGTGGCGGGGGAAGCGCGACGCCCTCCGGTTGTGGTGAGGGCTCCAGGCCCGGGGACGGGCGGGGCCAGGGCCCCGGGTAGGTGGAAATCCCCTGGGGCAGAGCATCCCGGTGGCGTGGTCCGAACACGGCGGTGCCCCCGGCCGACCGGCCGGGGGCACCGCTTTGTCGACAAATCGACGTGGCGCCGTGGCGCTATTCCTGGCCCTCGCCCTTGGCGACCAGGGTCAGCACGTCGTAGGTGGCGACGGCCTCGCCGTCCTGGTCGGTCACCACGGCGTCCCAGCGGACCTCGCCGTACTCGGCGTTCGTCCGCGGGGTGATCTGCTTGGCGGTCAGCGTCACCTTGATGACCGCGTCCTCCTTGACCGGGGTGAGGAACCGCAGGTCGTCCACGCCGAAGTTGGCCAGCACCGGGCCCGGCGCCGGGTCCACGAACAGGCCCGCGGCCAGCGACACCACCAGGTAGCCGTGCGCCACGATCCCGCCGAACAGCGGGTTGGCGGCCGCGGCCTCCTCGTCGGTGTGGGCGTAGAACGTGTCACCGGTGAACTCGGCGAAGTGGTCGATGTCGGCGCGGGTCACCGTGCGCTCCGCCGACTCGATGGTGTCGCCGATCCGCAGCTCGGCGAGGTTCTTGCGGAAGGGGTGGACGTCCTCCACGTTCCGCTTCGACCCCGTGGTCCAGTGCCCGGTGATCGCGGTGAGCATGTCCGGCGAGGCCTGGATCGCGGTGCGCTGCATGTGGTGCTTGACGCCGCGCACGCCGCCCAGCTCCTCGCCGCCGCCCGCCCGGCCCGGGCCGCCGTGCACCAGCACCGGCAGCGGGGAGCCGTGGCCGGTCGACTCCTTGGCGTCGTCCCGGTCCAGCACCAGGATGCGGCCGTGCCAGGGCGCGACGCCCAGCACGACCTCGCGGGCCACGTCGGCGTCGTGGGTGACCAGCGAGCCCACCAGGGAGCCCTGGCCCAGGGCGGCCAGCTCGACGGCCTCGGCCACCGAGCCGTAGGTGATGACGGTGCTGACCGGGCCGAACGCCTCGACCTCGTGCGGCTCCCGGGCACCCGGCTCGGCGCGCAGCAGGATCGGGGAGATGAACGCGCCGGACTCGGCGTCCGCGCCCACCACCTCGACCTCATCGGGGTCGCCGAACACCAGCTCACAGGAGGTGCGCAGCGCCTTGACCGCCTTGCGGACCTCGTCGCGCTGGGCCAGCGACACCAGGGCGCCCATGCGGGTGTCCGGGTGGTCGGCGGCGCCCACCACGACCTTGGCCAGGCGGGCCTTGAGCGCCTCGACGACGGTGTCGGCCATGGCCTCGGGCACGATGACGCGGCGGATGGCGGTGCACTTCTGTCCCGCCTTGACGGTCATCTCGCTGACGACCTGCTTGATGTACAGGTCGAACTCGGGGTCCTCGGCGGTGACGTCCGGGCCCAGGATGGAGCAGTTGAGGGAGTCGGCCTCGACGTTGAGCTGCGTCCCGCCGCTCACCACGTTCGGGTGGTTGCGCAGGATGGCGCCGGTGGCGGCCGAGCCGGTGAAGCCGACGATGTCCTGCGGGCCCAGGTCGTCGAGCAGCCCGCGGTGCCCGGCGATGAGCAACTGGAGGGAGCCCTCGGGCAGGATGCCCGACTCGATGGCCCGGCGGACCACGGCCTCGGTGAGGTAGGCGGTCTGGGCGGCCGGCTTGACGATGCTGGGCAGCCCGGCCAGGAACGCGGGGGCGAGCTTTTCGAGCATGCCCCACACGGGGAAGTTGAACGCGTTGATCTGCACGGTGACACCGGGCCGGGAGGTGTAGACGTGCTGCCCCACGAAGGTGCCCTCGCGGCTGAGCCGCTCCAGGGGGCCGTCGAGGATGACCGTGGAGTTGGGCAGCTCGCGGCGGCCCTTGCTGGAGAAGCTGAAGAGGGTGCCGAAGCCGCCGTCGATGTCCACCATGCTGTCGCGCTTGGTGGCGCCGGTCCGGTAGGAGAGCGCGTAGAACTCGTCCTTGTACTGCATCAGGTGCTGGGCGAGGGACTTGAGCAGGTTCGCGCGCTGGTGGAAGGTGAGGGCGCGCAGCGCCGGGCCGCCCACGGTGCGGGCGTAGTCGACCATGGCGGCGATGTCGGGGCCGTTCTTCGACATGCGGGCGACGGTCTCGCCGGTGTTCGCGTCGGCGAGGGGTTCGCCCCCGTCGGCGGGGGTGAACCACGACCCCAGCGCGTAGCTCTCCAGTACTTCGGACACCTGACGGTCCTCTCCTCGGGCTGAGTGTCTTCCGGCACAGTATTACAGACCGATCGTTCAGTAAATAGTCCCCGGGTGGCCGCGTCCGCCGCCACCTGCGTTTTCCCACCATGTGGACGTGTGGAGAGGTCGTCTTGTCGACAAGTTCCCGAGACGATGTAACGAGCGGGGCCCTGGAGACAGAAAGAGGGTGACGGCGAGCGGAAGGGGAGCGATGAACGGTGCGGACGACACCGGGGGCGCCGCCATGGGCGAGCTCTTCACCGGGTTCTTCACCCGGCACTACGACGACGTGCGGCGCTACGCGCTGCGGCGGCTGGGCCCCGAGGCGGCCGACGACATCGCCGCGGAGACCTTCGCCATCGCCTGGCGGCGGTTCGACCGGCTGCCCCGGGACGAACCCCTGCCGTGGCTGTACGGGGTGGCGCGCAACGTGGTCCGGGTCCGGCGGCGGGAGCTGCGGCGACAAGGAGAGATGTCGACCGCGCTCGCCTGGGACGGCGCCGGCGAACCGGACCCGACGGGCTCGGTGGCCGAACGCGACAGCGCGCTCCGGGCCCTGGAACGGCTCAGCGAGACCGACCGCGAGCTGATCATGCTCCTGGCCTGGGAGGGGCTCGAACCGCGGGAGGCGGCCCGGGTGCTCGGCTGCACCTCCGCCACCGTGCGGGTGCGGCTGCACCGGGCCCGCAGACGGATCGAGCGACTCCTGGAATCCCCGCCGCCACCGGCCCCTGCGGCGTTCCGCGACCTCTCCCCCGCCACCCCGAAGGAGCAGGCATGAAGGACACCGGACTCCGCGACGACGTCGCCGCCGTGCGGCGCGCGTTCGCCGGACACGACCCCGCCGCACCCTTTCCGGACGACCCGACCGCGCGCGAACTGTCCCGGATCGAGGTCATCGCCTCCGGGTACCGCCCGCTGCGGACCTCCCGCCTCCTGCCCCGGCGCCCCCTGCTGCGGCCGTCCCTGGTCGGTGCGGCGGCGGTGCTGACGGCGGCCGCCGTGCTCTCCCCCCTGCTGTTCCGCGGCGCCCCGGCCCACGCGGGCCCGCCGCCCGCCCCGCTGGAGGTGACCGTCGCCGAGCGGACCGAGAGCCGGGACCGCCTGATCGACCTGGCCGAGGCCGCCGAGGCGGCGCGGCCGCCCGCCCGAGGCGGCGACGTGGCCTACGTCAGGACCTACAAGTGGGCGCTCACGTTCTCCGGGGACTCAGACGGGAAGGAGGGGTGGGGGGTCCAGCCCGAGGAGACCCGGCTGTGGCGGTCCCCGGACGACTCGGGACTCCAGATCATCGACCCCGGCGAACCCGAGTACCTGGGCGGCGACCCGGGGCCCGTCCTCGGCTTCCCCACCGATGCCTCGCGGTACTCGTGGGACCCCCTGGACAAGCCCGGCACCCTGACCTTCGCCTGGAAGCCGGAGGAGCTGTCCACCGACCCCGGGGCCCTGGAACGGCAGCTGTACGAGGCGACGGACCACACGCGCGAGGACGCCCCCGCCATCTCGCTCTTCCGCGCACTGGAGGAGCTGTACGTGCAGTACCCCGTCGAACAGCGGGTCCAGGCGGCGGTGCTCCGCGTGCTCGCGGAACACGAGGAGGTGTTCTACGCCGGGACCACCCGGGACCGGTACGGGCGCGAGGGCGAGCTCTTCCTGGTGGAGGACGACCAGGTCAGCTCGCACGCGACGCTGGAACGCCGGATCATGTTCGACGCCGGGACCGGCATGCCGCTCTACTACGAGATCGTCGAGACGGCGTCCCCGTTCGACCCCCCCGAAGGCGTGGAGCTGCCGATGGTGAACCGCTACGTCGTGGTGGTGGAGTCGGGCTGGGTCGCGGAGGTCGAGGACCGGCCCTGACCCGGGGGGCCGACGGCCCGTCCGGCCCGTCCACAGCCTGTGGACGGGCCGG
>NZ_JBJJBV010000339.1:0-11567 GCF_045446735.1 Nocardiopsis protaetiae | reverse complement strand
CGACCGCGCCCAGACCGCCCTGCACCCCCTGCTCGGCTGGGTCACCCAGTGGGGCTGCCTGGCCGCCGCGGGCAGCGGGCTGTGCGCCCGGCCCATGCGCAACTACACCGAGTCCGAGTGGGCGGCCGTGCTCGGCCTGGGCCCCGACTCGACCCCCGCCTACCAGCTGTGGGTGCGCGCCGAGCGCGGCGCCTACCTGGACCTGCCCGTTGACGCCGTCCTGCCCGACCCGTCGCCCTCCACCACCCTCAACGGATGCGCTTCGCGCGCTGACCCACCCTGACCCGTCGCCCTCCACCACCCTCAACGGATGCGCTTCGCGCGCTGACCCACCCTGACCCGTCGCCCTCCACCACCCTCAACGGATGCGCTTCGCGCGCTGACCCACCCTGACCCGTCCCCCTCCACCACCCTCAACGGATGCGCTTCGCGCGCTGACCCACCCTGACCCGTCGCCCTCCACCACCCTCAACGGATGCGCTTCGCACGCTGACCCACCCTGACCCCGGCCCCTCCCCCCGTTCGCCGCGAGCCCGAAGGACCCCGATGACCCGCACCTGGTCCGCCGTGTACGTCCACCTCCTGCGCAGCCGCGAGGACATCGACGCGTTCCTGCTGGAGCACCTGGCCCCCGCCGCCGACGCCCTGGTGGCGGACGGCGGCGCAAAGGCGTGGTTCTTCATCCGCTACTGGGCGGGCGGACCGCACCTGCGGGTGCGGTTCCTGGACGGCGACGGCGACGCGGTGCGCGGGTTCGCCGACCGGATGCGCACGGCGGCCGCCCGCACCTCCGCCGACGCCCTGGACCTGACCCCGGACACCTATTACCGGGGCCTGCCGCAGGCGGACCACGCCGACTGGCACGCCGACGGCGAGGTCGCCGACGCGGTCTACGAGCCGGAGACCCAGCGCTACGGCGGGCCGGACGCCCTGGAGGTGTGCGAGGACTTCTTCTGTGCGAGCTCCGCCATCGCCCTGGCGGTGCTGCGGGCGGCGCCCCGGCCCGGGCAGCGGCAGGCGATCGCCGCCGACCTGGTGTCGCTGGCGTTCGGGGTGCTGGGGCTGGGCGACGTGGAGGCGGTCCGGCAGGCCCGCGGCTACCACGCCTCCTGGGACTTCTCGGCGGAGGTGGCGCGGGGCGGCGACACCCCCCGGCTGGAGGCCGAGCGGCTGTTCCACTCGGCTCCGGCCAAGTGGCTCCAGCGGCGTTCGGTGCTGGAGCGGCTGGTGTCGCAGGAGGGCGGCAGCACCCACCACCTGTGGACGCGGGCGCTCGGGGAGGCCGTGGACCGGCTGCGGGCGCTGCACGCCGAGCGGCCGCTGGCCAACGAGCTCACCCGGATCGTGTGGTCGCTGCTGCACATGCACCACAACCGGCTGGGCCTGGACATCGACGACGAGCGGCGGATCGCCTGGCTGGTGTCGCTGGCGTACCCGCGCTGGGAGGCGGACCGGGACTACTTCGCGGATGGGACCGCGGCGGCGGACCGCGTGTACGCGGAGGCCTCCAAGTACCGGACCGAGGGCATCTCCACGGTGCAGCTGCCCCGGCCGGTCCCCGTGGAGGGCGAGCCCCCCGAAGCGTTCGGCGCGCCCGTGACCGAGCTCCCCCCGCCGCTGCCTCTCACCGCCCCGCTGGGCGAGGTGCTGGCCCGGCGCTCCAGCGCGCACGGCGACTACGGGTCCGGGCTGTCGGCGGCGGAACTGTCGTCGTTGCTGGGGCACGCCGCCGGGCTCAGCCCCGAACGCGCCGGGGAGCCCGGCCGCCACCGCCCGCCCCGCACCCACCCCAGCCCCGGCGGCGCGTACGCGGTCGAGGTGTGGGCGGTGGTGCGGAACGTGGCGGGCCTGGACCCGGGCACCTACCGCTACCGGCCCGAACGTCACGCCCTGGTGCGGGCGGACGGCCCGGTCCCGGTGGAGCGGCTGACGGCCCTGTCCCCCTTCCTGCGCCCGTCCGCGGACGGGATGCCGGGCATGGTGACGGCGAGCGCGGGCGCGTTCGTGTTCCTGGTGGGTGACGTCGGCCGGCTGCGGGCGGGGTACGGGCAGCGGGCGCTGCGGCTGCTGCTCCAGGAGGCGGGGCACATCGCGCAGAACGTGACGCTGTGCGCGACCGCGCTGGGCCTGCGCAGCCTGGTCGTCTCGGGGTTCGCCGACGACGCGGCGCACACGCTGCTGCACCTGGACGGGATCGACCGGGTGGTGCTCACCCTGGTCCCGGTGGGCGGGGGGAGCGGGGAGTAGGGTCTGACCGCGACACCCCCGGGCGGATCCGTCCCGTTCACGCCCGGGAAACACTTCTGTTCCCCCGTCTACCAGGCACTTCGCCACATGTACCTGTCCGCCCGGACACACCCCCCTCCCCCCTACTGGCGCGGAGTTCTACTGGGTAGTAACATTGACTTGTTACTAGTCGGTAGATCCGCGTGTACAGACACCGCGGCCAGGGACACAGCGGAGCTGTCCATGACGCATTACAAGAGCAACCTGCGTGACATCCAGTTCAACCTCTTCGAACTGTTCAACCGCCAGGACATCCTGGGCAAGGGCCCGTTCGAGGAGCTGGACGAGGAGACCGCGCGGACGATCCTGGACGAGGTCAACCGCCTCGCGACCGGCGTCATCGCCGAGTCGTTCGAGGACGCCGACCGCAACCCCCCGGTCTTCGACCCCAAGACCAACACCGTCCAGATCCCCGAGAGCCTGAAGAAGTCCTACCAGGCCTACATGGACGCCGGCTGGTACAACCTCGACCTCCCGCAGGAGCTCGACGGCCTCGGCGCGCCCCGCTCCCTCGTATGGGCCGCGGCCGAGCTGGTCCTGGGCGCCAACCCGTCCATCCACATGTACTCCGCGGGTCCGGGCTTCGCGAGCATCCTCTACTCCGAGGGCAACGAGAAGCAGAAGGAGTTCGCCAAGCTCGCCATCGAGCGCGGCTGGGGCGCCACCATGGTGCTGACCGAGCCCGACGCGGGCTCCGACGTCGGCGCCGGCCGCACCAAGGCCACCGACCAGGGCGACGGCACCTGGCACATCGAGGGTGTGAAGCGCTTCATCACCTCGGCCGAGCAGGACATGACCGAGAACATCTTCCACCTGGTGCTGGCGCGCCCCGAGGGCGCCGGCCCCGGCACCAAGGGCCTCTCGCTCTTCCTGGTCCCCAAGTACCTGGTCAACGAGGACGGCTCCCTCGGTGAGCGCAACGGCGCCTACGTGACCAACGTCGAGCACAAGATGGGCCTCAAGGCCTCCACCACCTGCGAGCTGACCTTCGGCGACAAGCACCCCGCCATCGGCTACCTCGTCGGCGACAAGCACGACGGCATCCGCCAGATGTTCCTCATCATCGAGTACGCGCGGATGATGGTCGGCACGAAGGCGATCGCCACCCTGTCCACCGGCTACCTCAACGCCCTGGAGTACGCCAAGGAGCGCGTGCAGGGCAACGACCTCGCCGGTGCCAAGGACTCCCCGAAGGTCACCATCACCCACCACCCGGACGTGCGTCGCAGCCTCATGACGCAGAAGTCCTACGTGGAGGCCATGCGCGCCCTGGTCACGCTGACGGCCACGCAGCAGGACGCCATCCAGATCGCCAAGGCCAACGGTGAGGACCACGCCGAACTGGAGGCCATGAACGACCTCCTGCTCCCGATCGTCAAGGGTGTCGGCTCCGAGCGCTCCTACGCGCTGCTGGCCGAGTCGCTGCAGACCCTGGGCGGCTCCGGCTTCCTGCAGGAGTACCCGATCGAGCAGTACATCCGCGACGCCAAGATCGACACCCTCTACGAGGGCACCACCGCCATCCAGGCCCAGGACTTCTTCTTCCGCAAGATCCTGAAGAACGGCGGCCAGGCGCTGGGCACCCTCGCGGGCGAGATCAAGGCCTTCGCCAACAGCGAGGCCGGCAACGGGCAGCTCAAGGAGGAGCGCAAGCTGCTCCTGGAGGCGACCGAGAACGTCGAGAAGATCATCGAGGTCATGGTCGGCCACGCGATGGCCTCCGCCGAGAACAAGACCGAACTGTACAAGGTCGGCCTCAACTCGGTCCGCCTGCTGATGGCCTTCGGCGACGTGGTCCTGGGCTGGCTGCTGCTGCGCCAGGCCGAGGTGGCCCTGAACAAGATCGACGGCGCCCAGGGCGACGACAAGGACTTCTACACCGGCAAGATCGCCGCCGCGCGCTTCTTCGCCGACCAGATCCTGCCGCGCGTCGCCGCCGAGCGCCGCATCGCGGAGAACGTCACCAACGACCTCATGGAGGTCCCCGAGTCCGCCTTCTAGGGCCGGACGAGGGACCGGGGTGCGCCCGGCGGGTCAGAGATCCACCGGACACACCCCGAACCGCCACCGCGAAGGGGGCGGGGCCACTCGGCCCCGCCCCCTTCCGCGTCGGTGGGGGCCGCTAGGGTCCTGGTCATGCACCGACCGAGCCTGCCCGGGGACCTGCTGCCGTTCGACCGCCTGTGGGCGCACGCCGTGCTGCTGCACCTGTGCGGCAGGGGCGTCCGCCTCAAGGAGAACGAGGTGTGGTGCCCCGACGGCGGCGGGGGCTCCTGGTGGTGGACCCTGGGCCGGCTGCCGGGCGGGCGGGCGTTCTTCTGGGGACAGGACTCCGACGGCAGCCACGGGCACCTGCGGGACGACCCGGTGGACTTCCTCGCCGGGGGTCCGGAGTGGCTGCCGCGGGAGGAGCTGCGTCCCGAGGCCGAAGCCGGGACCATCGGATACCTGTACTGGTGGCAGGACGGCGCCTGGGCGCGTGCGCCCTACCCGGACGACCTGGAGGACGACGGGCTGGCCCTGTCCGCGGCCTGGGCGGGCGGCGGACCCGAGGGCGTGCTCGACGAGATCCCGGCCTTCGGGGCCGCGGCGGACGCCCTGGCCGCGTTCCTCACCCGGCTGGAGGCCGGGAGCGTGGACGAGGCGGCCGTGCGGGACCTGGCCGCGGCCCTGCGCGGGGCGGAGGAGGTCGACCTGGACCCCGACCGCGCCCTGACGGCGGTGCGCACCGCGGGGCTGTCGGCCTAGGACTCGGCCCAGACGCCGAGTTCGTTGCCCGCGGGGTCGGCGAAGTGGAACCGGCGCCCGCCGGGGAAGGGGTAGGGGCCCAGCAGGATGCGGCCGCCCGCGCGCTCGACCGCCGCGGCCGTGGCGTCCAGGTCGTCGGAGAACAGCAGCACCAGGGAGCCGCCGCCGCGGTGCTCGTTCCCCTCGGGGTTGAGGCCGCCGACCTCGCGGTCGCCGGGGCCCTTGATGCCCGCGTAGTTGGGGCCGTAGTCGTTGAACTCCCAGCCGAACACCTCGCCGTAGAAGCGCTTGGACGCCTCCAGATTGTCGGCCGGGATCTCGATGTAGTCGATGCGGTGGTGCTGTGGTGACGTCATGCGCCCATCCTGTGCCACCCCGCCGACGTTCCCACTCCCGCGCCACGCCCGCGCCGTCGCCCCACCGACGTTCCCGTTCCTCCGCCACACCCGCGGACTGGTCAAATTTGACCAGTGGTGACGGGGGCGGCCGGGGGCGTCCAGACGTAGGGGGTCGTGGTGGTGACGGCGGTGAAGCCCAGGCGGCGCAGGATGGGGGCGCTGTCGGCGGAGGCGTCCACCTGGAGGTGGCGGACGCCCAGGGCGACGGCCAGGCGGGCGCGCTCGGCGACGGTCGCCCGGTAGATGCCCCGGCCGCGCCAGGCGGGGAGCGTGGAGCCGCCCCACAGGCCCGCGTGCCCCTGCGAGGGGCGGGCGACCAACCAGGCGGCGCACACGACCTCTCCGGCGGCCTCCGCGACCAGGACGGCGGTCCCCTCCGGGTCGGCGGCGAGCCGCGCGGCGAGGTCGTCGGCCAGCCAGGCCCAGTCGTCGCCCCACACGGCGGACTGGAACGCGGCGACGCGCTCCAGGTCGGCGCGCTCGGCCACCCGGCGCAGCACGACCCCGCCGGGCAGGACGGGCTCGGCGGCGAGGTCCGCCGCCGGGGCGAGCAGGACCGTCTCCTCGTCCTCCGGCTCGAACCCGGCGGCGCGCAGCCGGTCGGGCAGGTCGGCGGGCCGGTCGTGGCCGTGGGTCTTCCACTCCACCGCCTGTCCGAGCCCGGCGAAGCGGTCGCGCTGGCGGGCGATGAGGGCGTCCAGGTCGGCTCCGCGCACCCCGGTCAGGTCGGCGGGCGCGGCCACGAACCCCCGGTGTCCGCCGACCAGCCGCAGCAGCGGCCCGTCGGGTTCGACGGTGACACCGGCGGGCAGGGGGTCGGGCAGGCCGCGCACGTGCGCGTCGTAGAAGTCGAGCATGGCGCCCATCATCCCCCGGCCGCGGCCGCCGCGGCGCCGGGTTCCCCGGGGCCGGTCAGCGTCCGTCCGGCCGGTTCGCCCCGTCCGGCCCCTCCGCCCCGTCCAGGCCCTCCAGGCCGTCGAGCGCGTCGATGGCGCGTTCCAGCAGGGCGTCCAGGGCCGCCGCCTCCCGCGGCGTGAACGCGGCCGCCAGCGCGCCCTCCACCCGCAGCGCGGCCCGGTCGGCCCGTTCCACCAGCTCCCGGCCGGGTTCGGAGATGACGTTGACCGTGACCTTCCGGTGCAGCGGGGAGACGCTCCGCTCGATGAGGCCGGACCGCTCCAGGTTGGTGAGCACGGTCGCCATGGTCTGCGGGGTCACCATGCACTCGCGGGCCAGCTGGGCCGCGGACATCCCTTCGGACACCGACAGCAGCAGCAGGACGGCGTACTGGGGCACGGTGAGCCCGAATTCGCGCAGCGCCTTGGACTTGCGGCCGATCAGGGCCTGCTCGGCGCGTTTGATGGTGTGCCCCAGGCGTCCCGCCGCCACGGACTCCGTGTCCACGCCGCCTCCCCATGTTCCGGTTCCCCGACGTGCACGATCATCCCACGACGCCCACGAGGACAGCCCACTCACAAAAACCAATCCCCTGTCTTATGACAGAGCTCTGTTACTCTTGCGGGTGTCAGCGGACACCACCCGAAGGAGAACCCCCCGTGGAGCACAAGCGAGCACTCGCCGGACGCGAGGTCGGCGCCATCGGCCTCGGTTGCATGGGCATGTCCTGGGGATACGACATGCTCGGCCGCGACGACGACGTCTCGGCCGAGGTCGTCCGGCTCGCCCTCGACCTGGGCTGCGACCTGGTCGACACGGCCGACCAGTACGGCCCCTTCACCAACGAGACCCTGGTCGGCCGGGCCCTGCGCGGCCACCGCGAGCGGGCCTTCCTCGCCACCAAGGGCGGCCTGGTCGTCGACGACCCCGAGACCTTCGCCGCCCACCGCGACGGCCGGCCCGAGCATCTGCGCGCCGCCTGCGAGGCCAGCCTGCGCCGTCTGGGGGTCGACCACGTCGACCTCTACCAGCTGCACCGCATCGACGACGAGGTACCGCTGGAGGACAGCTGGGGCGCCCTCGCCGAACTGGTCCGCGAGGGCAAGGTGGGCGCCATCGGCCTGTCGGAGGCGAACGTGGAGCAGATCCGCGCCGCCCAGGCGATCCACCCGGTCGCTTCGGTGCAGAGCGAACTGTCGCTGTGGAGCCGCGAGCCCCTGGCGGACGGCGTGCTGGAGCACTGCGCGGCGGAGGGGATCGCCTTCATCGCCTACTCCCCGCTGGGCCGCGGCTTCCTGCCCGGCACCGTCCGCTCCTCCGCGGACCTGCCGGAGGTGGACGGCCGCCACCGGACGCCGCGCTTCCAGCCCGAGTCGATCGCGGCCAACCAGCCGATCGTGGACCGCGTCCGCGCGGTGGCCGCGGAGCTGGGCGCCACCGGCGCCCAGGCGGCCCTGGCCTGGGTGCTGGCGCAGGGGGAGCACGTGATCGCCCTGCCGGGGACCAAGAACCCCGAACGCCTCAAGGAGAACGCGGCCGCCGCCGGGCTGTCCCTCTCCCCGGAGCAGCGGGCGCTGCTGGACGCCGCCCCGGAGGCCGTCGGCACCCGCTACTGACCCCGCGGGCGACAAAGGGGGCGGGGGCCGACGTCGGTCCCCGCCCCCGCGCCGCCCACCCGTCAGCGGCGGCGCAGCACCAGGTAGGCGAGCACTCCGCCGGCCAGCAGCGTCGTCGCGCAGATCGGCAGGAACGCCAGGCGGAACGCGTCCGGCCCCGGCGGCAGCGCCTGGAGGATCGCCCCGGCCGCCACGGTGCACGCCACCGCCGTGGTGAACCCGCTCATGTTGACCAGCCCGGAGGCGACCCCGGTGCGCCCCGCGGGGATGCCGTCGCGCGCGTAGTCGAAGGAGATGGTGGGCGCCAGCGTCTGCCCGACCGCGCACACGGCCATGACCGCCAGCCCGACCCCGGTGGGCACGCCGCCGGGCCAGGCGACCAGCAGCACCAGGCCCAGGCCGATGGTCGAGGCCAGGCTCAGGGCCAGCACCCCGCGCAGCGCCGGGTTGCGGCCGACCAGAGCGCCCACCAGGGGGGCGGTCCAGAGCGCCCCGGCGGCCAGCGCGGTGAGGGTGAGGGCGGCGGTGCCCTCGGCCAGCCCCAGCCCGGTGACGAGGAAGGGGTAGCCCCACAGCACCATCATCATCGTGAAGGGCGCCATGATCGCCGCGTGGTGGGCCATGCCGATGCGCGGCCCGCGCGCCGACAGCGCCTCCTTGAGCGCCGCCCACAGGGGGATGGGGTCGATGACGGTGGAGTGTCCGGCCGCGCCCGCGGGGCGGTCGCGCACGACCAGCAGGACGAGGACGGCGACCAGCAGGGTGAGCCCGGTGGTGGTGAGGAACGCCGCGACCCAGCCGACGCCGCCCAGCGCCCAGGCCAGCGGCGCGGCGCTGGCGACCTGCCCGGTGCCGCCGACCACGCCGGTCAGGCCGCTGACGAGGGCGTAGCGGGAGCGCGGGAACCACAGGGCGGCCAGCCGGATGACGTTGAGGAAGACCAGGGCGTCGCCCAGCCCGATGAGGAAGCGTCCGGCGATCGCCGCCTCGACGCCGGGGGCCAGGGCGAACAGGCAGGAGCCCGCCGCCATCGCGATCATGCCGATGACGAGGGTGAAGCGGGGTCCGAGCCGGTCGGCGAGCAGGCCCGCGGGCACCTGGAGCAGAACGTAGATGAGCAGCTGGAGCATCGGCAGCAGCGAGAGCAGCGCGGGTCCGACGTCGAAGCGCGCCTGCGCCTCCAGCGCGGCGACACCCAGTCCGTTGCGGTGGAGCATCGCGAGGAAGTAGCCGATCACGGCGACGCCCCAGACCACCCAGGCGCGGGTGCCGCCCGCGGGCTCCAGGGGAACGGCGTTCTCCTTGGTCCTGTCACCGGATGTCTGTGTCTGGGTCACGGGCACTTCTCTCGTAGAGGTCTGACCTCTCCAGTCTCCTTCAGTGTCGCGACCGCTCTTTACACCGGGGTTACCGACGAACGCAAAACACCACGCCGCCGCGGGTCGGCCCGCAACCCCCGCCGAAAGCAAAGACGGGCTCCGGGACGGTCAAGGCTGTGCAAGCTGGGCAAAGTCACGCAGAGCAATACGAGGTACACCCCGGGTCGTGAAACCGGGTGACACTCCCGACAGGCAACCCGGGATTACTGGCGAGTAGACGCCGTTTCAGAAACCGGAACCAAGTTCGAAAAACATACTCTGACCTGCATGTCTCATACGACACGTGGTCGAGACCCTTTCGTTAAATGTGACATTGGCCACTCTCAGAAGTCTCGACTACCGGGGGTCAGGTGCTGCTAGCATCCGGAACGCAAAGAATAACTACGAGGTAACGACAACCTCTGAACCTCACCAACTTTGTGGAGGGAAGCCGTCAACGCCCCAGGACGGGACGGCGGACCTCGAACCGCGGCGATGTGGCCGCAACCGCCACACAGGCCATGACCGCGGCAACCGAGACACTGGAGACGACCTTGAGTCACTGGCGACTGAACAACCCCCGGGTCTCCCGGGTGAAGTCGGCACTTGCCAGACGGGTCAAGCACAAGCCCCGCCACGCCTTCTGCGCCCAGCGCGCGATCACGGCCCTGCTGGGCGAACTCGCAGCCTCCACCTCCCGCCAGTTCTACTGGTCGGGGACCTCGGACATGGCCGTCATGTCGGTGAAGCACGACGTCAACGTGTGGTGCCGCGACGGCCGTTTCTTCTGGAACGACCTCTTCCAGGGCGGCACCATGTCGCACCCGGCCAGCGACCCGGTCGGCGCCGCCGAGAAGCTCAACCCGGTCGCCCTCCCCCCGGAGCCGTCCTACCGCTCCCAGCCGGTCGCCGCCTGACCACCACTCCCCCGCGCCCGGGATCGCACCCGGCGGACGCGGGGCGGGACAACGGCCCCCTCGGGGCCGCATAGAACTTCCACGGCCGACCCACCGCACGGTGGGTCGGCCGTCGCGTATGCCCGCGCCGCCGTGCGAACCCGCACCACTGCGCCGATCCGCGCCGCCGTGCAGACCCGCGCAGTGCGCAAGCCCGCGCCATCGCTCAGGCCCGCGTACTGCGCAGGCCCGCACCGCCGTGCGAGCCCGCACCACCGCGACGGGCCGACCCACCGGCCCCGGTCTCCCGGACCCGGTCTCCCGCGCTGTCCGCACGGTGCAGCGCCCCAAGCCGTCCTCAAGGGGCGATACACCGGCCGGGACGTGTTCCGGCGAGCCTTCTCGCGACCACACCGGCCGCCTCCCGCCGGTCGTCCCGCGAGAGAACGCCCGGCGTCCGCCCGCGTCACCCGGCGCGATCGCCGACCGACCGCGAGCATCCACGGAGCACGCCCTGGAGTTCAACGCACCCCACCACCGGGACGGTTCACTCATTCGGGGACTTTCTTCTCTTCCGCCCCACGGATCCCAGGAGATCGGCGGCGATCAGCGGCATAACCGGGCGAGGCGCGGGAAACAGCACCAAGGGCGACCTTGGTCCCGAATCGTGCCCTAACGACGCCGACAACGGACTAAGGTGTCCCCTACCCCTCTCTCCGTCCCGACCGCGTCCTCATCCGCCCCTGGACCCCCCAGAGGACCCATGCGCCCCCTCACCCCCGATGAGCCCGACCGCCTCGGTGGTTTCCGCCTGATCGCCCACCTCGGTTCCGGCGATCTGGGCGCCGTGTACCTGGGTGTCGACCCCGACGGCCGCCCCGCCGCGGTGCGCGCCGTGCGCGAGGACTTCGCCGCCGACCCCGGGTTCCGCACCGGGTTCGCCCACGACGCCGCCGAGGCCTCCCGGGTGCGCGGCCGCTTCACCCCGCCCCTGCTGGGCCACGACCTGTCCGCCGGACACCCCTGGGTGGCCACCGGCTTCGTCGCCGGGCCCTGCCTGCGCGACCTCGTCCGCGGCGCCGGGCCGCTGCCCGAACCCGCCCTGCTCCTGCTGGCCCGGGGACTGGCCGAGGCCCTGGAGCGGCTGCACGGCCAGGGGTGCGTCCACCACGAGCTGTCCCCGGCCCACGTGCTCGTGGACGCCGCCGGACCGCGGCTGATCGGCCTGGGCATCGGCCGCGCGCGGTCGGGCTCGGCCGCCCGCCGGAGCCCCCGGCCGCCCGCCTACACGGCGCCCGAATACCTGGCCGGGCGCACCGTCCTGCCCGCCGGGGACCTGTTCTCGCTCGGCGCGGTCCTGCTGTTCGC
>NZ_JBJJBV010000338.1:0-6345 GCF_045446735.1 Nocardiopsis protaetiae | reverse complement strand
CAGGTCGGCCCAGGCGGCGATCACGGGATCCGTCCAGCGCCAGGCCGCCTCGACCTCGTCGCGGCGCATGAACAGGGTGGAGTCTCCGGCCAGCACGTCCATGAGCAGCCGCTCGTACGCCTCGGGCGAGCGGGTGGCGAACGTGTCGGCGAAGCTCAGCTCCAGCGGGACCGGCCGCAGCCGCAGCGCGCCCGCGCCGGGGGCCTTGGCCAGCATGGTGAGGTGGATGCCCTCGTCCGGCTGGAGGCGGATGACGAGGCTGCCGCCGCCGGTGGCGGCACCGGGGAAGATGGTGTGCGGGACGTCGCGGAAGCGCACCACGATCTCCGAGCGGGCCCGGTCCATGCGCTTGCCGGTGCGCAGGTAGAAGGGCACGCCCGCCCAGCGCCAGTTGGCGATCTCGGCGCGCAGGGCGACGTAGGTCTCGGTGGTGCTGTCGGCGGGGCCGCCCGGCTCTTCGAGGTAGCCCAGGACCTCCGAGCCGTGGACGTCGCCCCGGCCGTAGCGTCCGCGCACGGTGTCCTCGCGCACGCGTTCGCCGGTGAGGGGCTTGAGGGCCTGGAGGACCTTGAGCTTCTCGTCGCGCACGGCCTCGCGGTCGTAGCTGGCGGGGGGCTCCATGGCGGTCAGGCACAGCAGCTGGAGCAGGTGGTTCTGGACCATGTCGCGCATGGCCCCGGCGGTGTCGTAGTAGCCCTTGCGGCCGCCGACGCCGACGGTCTCGGCGGCGGTGATCTGCACGTGGTCGATCCACCGGGAGTTCCACAGGGGTTCGAGGAAGACGTTGGCGAAGCGCAGCACCAGCAGGTTCTGCACCGTCTCCTTCCCGAGGTAGTGGTCGATCCGGTAGGTCTGCTCCTCGGTGAAGATCTCGCCGACCTCGGCGTTGACGGCCCGGGCGGAGGCGAGGTCGCGGCCCAGGGGCTTCTCCATGACGACCCGGGAGTGGGGGGTGACCAGTCCGGCGTCGGCCAGGCCGCGGCAGATGGCGCCGGAGATCATCGGCGGGACGGCGAGGTAGAAGACGCGGTCGCGGTCGGGGTCCAGGACCCGGGTGAGGTCGGCCCAGCCGGCGGGGTCGCCGCCGACGTCCACGGTGACGTGGGAGAGGCGGTCCAGGAAGCGGCGCAGCACGGCGGGTTCGGGGACCCGGACGGCGTGGTGGCCCTGGACCGCGGCGTCGGCCTTGCCGCGCAGGTCGGCGTCGGTGAGGCCGTCGCGGGAGACGGCGATGACGCGGGTGCGCGGGTCGAGGTGGCCGTCGCGGTCCAGCAGGTAGAGGGAGGGCAGGAGTTTGCGCATGGACAGGTCGCCGGTGCCTCCGAAGACCACCAGGTCGGTGGGGCGGGGCGCGGACTGCTGCGGCATGTCGGGGTGCTCCAGCGTGCGAGGAATGACGGAAGGGACTGCGGGAGGTGCGGGGCGCCGGGGTGTCCCAGGAGGCGTGGTCCGTTCGTCCCTTTCGACCTTAAGGCCCGCTATGGTAAAAAACCAAGCACACTTCAGAACACTTCTTTACATAAGATCCCATGTTCGGAAACCTGACCGAGTGGTTGAATGAGATATGGCCAGAACCCCGGGACGCCTGTCCTCCGCTGCCACCACGAGCGGTCACATCCTGGAGCTCATCCGCACCGGCGCGGCGACCAACCGGTCCGAACTCTCCCGCGCGACCGGACTCTCCCGCCCCTCCGTCGCCCTGCGCCTGACCGAGCTCATCGACAGCGGTCTGGTGATCGAGGGCAGCGGCGCCGCCTCCACCGGCGGGCGGCCCCCGTCCCTGCTGGAGTTCAACGCCGACAGCGGGCTGCTGCTCACCGCCGCCCTGGGCATGGCGCGCAGCCAGGCCGCCGTCTGCGACCTGTCCGGTGAGATCCTCGTACGCACCCCCGGCTCCCCCGACATCGCCTCCGGACCCGACACCACCGTCCCCTGGCTGCTGGAGACCTGGGCCGAACAGCTCGTCTCCCTGGACCGCGACCCCCGCGAGGTGCGCGGCGCGGGCATCGGCCTGCCCGGCACCGTCGAGTTCCACGCCGGGCGCGCCGACGACCGGCCCCTGCTCGGCAAATGGGCGGGCGTGCCGCTGGCCCCGCTGGTCGCCGAGCGCTTCCCCGTGCCCGTCATGGTCGACAACGACGTCAACGTGATGGCCCTGGGCGAACACCTGGCGGGCGGGCACGGGCACCCCTCCGACATGGTGTTCGTCAAGGTGTCCACCGGCATCGGCGCCGGGCTGATCTCCGGCGGCCGACTGCTGCGCGGATCCCTCGGCGCGGCCGGGGAGATCGGCCACATCCCCGTCCGCGACGGGCAGGGGCTGCCCTGCCGCTGCGGCAACACCGACTGCCTGGAGGCCGTCGCCGGCGGGCCCCGGCTGCTCGAACTCGCCGCCGCCGAGGGCCGGGAGGTCGCCGGGCTCAAGGAACTGGTGTCCCTGGCCGGCGCCGGGGACCCCGTCGCCGTCACCCTCGTCCGCGAGGCCGGGCGGCGCCTGGGCGAGGCCCTCGCCGGGGCCGTCAACCTGCTCAACCCCGAGGTCGTCGTGCTCGGCGGCGATCTGTCCGAGGCCTACGACCACCTCGTCGCGGGCGTGCGCGAGATCGTGTTCCAGCGGTGCACGGCGCTGGCCACCCGGCAGCTGCGGGTGGTGGCCAGCAGCCTGTGGGACGACGCGGGCGTGCGCGGCTGCGCCGCCATGGTCGCCGAGGAGATCCTGTCCCCGGAGGCAGTGAACAAATTCCTGGCGGGATAGATCCCACAGGAGGGGGAACAACCGTCCGTGTCCACCTGCGACGACGCCGTCGCGGGTGCGTCGCGTGCCCGCGACGCACTTGACAAGGACCCCCTCCGTACCGAATAGTCACCCACCACCTGACCCCCCGCACACCCCCGACTCCCCACCGTGCGGCCCCCCGCCCGGAAAGGTCATTCGAACCGTGCCAGACGTGCTAGAGAACCCGATCGTCCTGATCCTGATCGGCGCCGCGATCAGCCTGGTCGCCAGCGTCGCCGTGACCGGCCTCCAGGCCCGTCTGCTGCGCCGGAACGACGTCCGCGAGGCATCCCGGGCCTCGGCCCGCAGGCTCACCAGCGCGTTCATCACCGAACGCGACTCCGACGACTCCGCCGACGGCTTCCTGGCCGAGGCCGAGATCACGGTCATGTCGATGACCGACCGCAAGACCCGCGAGCGGCTGGCCGCCGTGCTGCGGCTGCTGCGCGAGCGGGCGCTGCCCGAGCTGGAGGAGCTGAGCGGGGTCAAGGCCGAGAAGGCCCGCCGCCTGCTGTGCGAGCACGCGCTGGAGGTGCTCGGGGCGCATCTGCGTTCGGAGCGGCTGCCGGAGGTGCCCGGCGAGGTCAAGCAGATGCTCCGGGTGGAGGAGGAGGCGCTGAGCATCCGCTCCGGCGAGAAGCCGCGCCCGCCGGCCGCACCGGCCGAGCCCATCACCAAGAGCCAGGTCACCGCACGGCCGCGGCACACCGGGAGCAAGGCCTCCGGGGGGACGACGACCGCGCGCAAGACCACCAAGGCCGCCGGGCGGGCCACCGCCAAGTCCGGGGCCAAGGCGGAGGAGCAGCCCGCCAAGGAGGGCAGCGCGTTCTGGGACGACTGACCTGCGATCACGGCTCCCGGTGACCCGGGGCCGGAACTCACGGTGACCCGTCGCCCTGTGCCAAGGCTTGGTCAGGGCGGCGGGTCAGAAGTGTTCTTTGTGGACACCGGTGAGAAAGTCGGACATGCGCACGTCGACCGGCGGCGCATTCCGGCGAAGGAATTGTGCGGCGCAATTGTGGTCACCAGCCCCGTGCTCGGACATGTCGAGCGCGCACTCCGCGAGAACTTCACCTAGGATCTCCAGCACACGCGGGATTCCCCGTCGTCCGTGCCCTCCGTGCCGCATACCCCCCTCCCCCGAGGGCGCCGCACGCCACGACGCCTCACCCCACGGCCTCCCGCACCCACATCATCGCGCGCGACCTCCGCCGTCCCCCGAACACGGACTCGTGACCCTTTCCTCCGGGTCGGCGTCCGACCGTTGGCACGTCCCGCCGTCCGAACTCACCGAGATTGCACGATGACCGCTGACGAGATTGCCGCCGCCGACACCGGAGCGGACACCACACCGGAGCCGAACCCGGAGACCGGTTCGGCGCACCCGACCGAACGGGACGCGGCCACCGCCGGCAGGCGCGCCGAACCCGTTTGGCGCATCGGCCGTTCCGGCCGGCTGGAGCGCGTCGGCCGCGAGGAGCCGACCGACCCGGGCGATGACGATGACGACGTCATGGCCCTGGTCAACGCCATCGCGCCGCCGCCTCCGGGGCCCATCATCATCAACACCGCGCCCGTGCCGAAGTCGGTCGCCGACACTCCGGCCGCCGGGCCCGCCGCACGAACGCGCAGGCCGCTGTTCGCCAGGCACGACCAGGCCGACGTTCCCGGCGCCGCCGAGAAGGCACGCGCCGGGCGGAGCCGCCCGGCCAAGGCCGCTCCCGCACCGCAGGCCCGGAGCGCCGGGGCGGCCGGTGCCGCCGGGGCCGCTGAGTTGGGTGGGATTCCTGAGACCACCGGGGCGGGTGATCCGGCCGTCGGGGTCGCCGCGAAGAGACCACGCGCTGGGCGGGACGCCGCGGCCGAGCGGGCCGCGGTGGCCACCGGGGCGGGTGGGCCGGGCGACGGCGCGGCGGCGGAGGCCGCAGGCGGCCGCGGTGAGCAGACGGGCGGTTCCACCACGGCACACGGCGGCCCGACCGCCGAGGGTACCGAGGGGAATGGGACGGCAGGGGCCGCCGGGGCGGGTGGTCCGGGCGACGGCGCGGCGGTGACGGTCGTGGGCGGGGTCCGGGTGGTGGCCGCGGCGGGGAAGGGCGGCCGAGAGGGCGAAGGCTCGGGCGGCGGCGCGGGTGGTGCCGACGGGGCCGGGGCGGCGGGCGGCGATGACGCGGCCGCGGGGTCCGGGGGTGGCGGCGGCGGGGACGGCGCCGGGGGTGGAGCGGGGGCCGCCGGGGGCGGGGGGCGCCGGCGGATACGGCGGATCGTGGTCTGGACGGCCGCCTGTCTGGCCGTGCTGCTGACCGCCGGGATCGCCACCGCTTACGGCTACTACCACTCGCTGCGCTCGGGCATGGTCCAGCACGACCTGGAGGCGGCCCTCGACGAGGGCGAGCGCCCCGAGAAGATCAGCGACGCGGTCAACATCCTCTTCATGGGCTCCGACGGCTACGAGGAGGGCAGCACCGCCTACACGACGGAGTTCGAGGGCGAGCGCTCGGACTCGATCATGCTTGCGCACATCTCGCCCGACGACCGGGTCTCGGTGATCAGCTTCCCCCGGGACTCCCTGGTGAACCTGCCGCAGTGCGACCCCTACGGCACCGCCGAGGGCACCTACGGGTACTTCGGCATGATCAACGCCGCCATGTACCACGGCGGCCCGCCCTGTGTGGTGCGCACCATCGAGTCGCTCACCGACGTCCGCATCGACCACTTCGTGCACCTGAGCTTCATGAGCTTCCGCGACGTGGTGGACGCCATCGGCGGGGTGGACATCTGCATCCCCGAGCCGATGAAGGACGAGCGCTCCAAGCTCGACATCCCCGCCGGGCAGCAGACGCTCACCGGCGACCAGGCGCTGTCGTTCGTACGCGCCCGCTACGAGATCGGCGACGGCGGCGACATCGGCCGCATCGACCGGCAGCAGATGTTCATGGCCGCCCTGGCCGACCAGGCCATGCGGGGCGAGGTGCTGTCCGACCCGAGGAAGCTGCACGGCATGCTGACCGCGGTGACCACGCACAGCGCCACCGACAGCCGGCTGACGCTGGACCGGATGCTGTCGATCGCGGTGTCGATGTCCGACGTGGACCTGGGCAGCATCGAGTTCCACACCGTTCCCTGGTACCAGGCGCCCTTCGACCCCAACCGCATCCTCTGGTACGAGGACCGGGCCGAGGAGCTGTTCGCGGCGGTGCGCGAGGACCGCCCGCTGCCGCCGCTGATGGCGGCCGACGAGGCGGCGGTCCCGCTGGAGCCGCCGGGCGCCTCGCCGAGCGCGGTCGACGTCCCGAGCGGCGCGCCCTCGCCCGAGGAGCACGCCGCCCGCCCCGGCGCGGGGCGCGACGCCACCTCGAACCCGTGCACGGACGGCCTGGGCTTCGGCACCGGCGAAGAGTCGTACTAGCGAGGAAGCGGGCGGCGAGAAGCGGCCCCGGACACCCGTCGGTGTCCGGGGCCGCCATGTGCCCGGGGCGGCGGAGACCCTCCGCTCCCCGCGCCGCGTGCGCCGAGGAACCCCCACAGTCCTTCGGTGCCGCCGCGCGGGTCGGTCCCGCTACCGGCCC
>NZ_JBJJBV010000337.1:0-6474 GCF_045446735.1 Nocardiopsis protaetiae | reverse complement strand
TATGTGGCCAGAAATTCTCACGATGTGAGACGAATTCGTGTCGCCGCAGGTCACCGAACCGCACATTTCGCCATTGAAAACACAAAAGGGGCCGCACCTCACGGTGCGGCCCCTGGGTTCCCGGGTGTGCTTGCTTTGGCCCTCCGCTCCGCCCGCCCGTCAAGAATCAGAAGGTCCTCAACGGACGGCCTGCGGCCGACGGCCTTTCCTCTGCCGTGCTCGGCGCCCTTTGAGGGCGGGAATGGGTTTCAGGAGGTACAGTGGCCCCTCCGTCGAAGTCCTCGCCCACCCGTCGCCCACCGCCACCCTCAACGGATGGCCTTCGGCCACAGGCTTTTCCTCGAAGACTTCTCCTCCAGGGCCTCCAGAACCCCGCCGGCGCCTCGCAGCCCGGGCGGGGATCAGTCCTCCAGGTCGACCTGGCGGGTGACCTCGGCCTCGATCTCGGTCGAGATCGACGCCAGGATCGCGTCCGGCACCGCGGAGTCCACGGTCAGCGCGATGAGCGCCCGGCCGCCCTCCTGGTCCCGGATGACCTGCATCCCGGCGATGTTGACGTCGGCGTCGCCCAGCAGCGCGCCCACCTTGCCCACGACGCCGGGGCGGTCGTCGTAGGACAGGAACACCATGTGCTCGGCCAGGCCGATCTCCAGGTTGTAGTCGTTGACCTCCACCAGCTTCTCGACCTGGCGGGGGCCGGTGAGCGTGCCCGACACCGACACCCGGGTGCCGTCGGCCAGCACACCGCGCACCGCGATGAGGTTGCGCCAGTCGCCGCTCTCGTCGCTGGTGATGAGGTCGACCTCCACACCGCGCTCCTTGGCCAGCAGCGGGGCGTTGACGAACGTCACCGTGTCCTCGACCACGTCGGCGAACACGCCCTTGAGCGCGGCCAGCTCCAGCACCTTCACGTCGTGCGCGGCGATCTCCCCGCGCACCTCCACGTCGATGCGGCTGGGCAGCGCGCCGGCCAGGGCGGTGAAGACCCGGCCCAGCTTCTCGGTGAGCGGCAGGCCCGGCTTGATCTCCTCGGCCACGCCGGTGCCCTGCACGTTGACCGCGTCGGGCACGAACTCGCCCGACAGCGCGAGCTTGACCGAGCGGGCCACCTGGGTGCCCGCCTTCTCCTGCGCCTCGTGGGTGCTGGCGCCCAGGTGCGGGGCCACGACCACGTTCTCGAACTCGAACAGCGGGCTGTCCGTGCACGGCTCCTTGGCGAACACGTCGATGCCCGCGCCCGCGACCCGGCCGTCCTTGATGGCCCGGTACAGCGCGTCCTCGTCCAGGATGCCGCCGCGCGCGGCGTTGATGACCCGCACGCTCGGCTTGACCTTGTGCAGCGCCTCGTCACCGATCAGCCCGAGGGTGTCCTTGGTCTTGGGCAGGTGGATGGTGATGAAGTCGGCGCGCCCGAGCAGGTCGTCGAGCGTGGTCATCTCCACGCCCATCTGGGCGGCGCGGGCGGGCTGCACGAACGGGTCGTAGGCGATGACCTCGGTGCCGAACGCCAGCAGGCGCTGGGCGACCAGGGCGCCGATGCGGCCCAGGCCCACGATGCCGATCGTCTTCTCGTACAGCTCGACGCCGGTGTACTTGGACCGCTTCCACTCGCCGTTGACCAGCGCGTTGTGCGCGGGGGCGGTGTTGCGGGCGCTGGCCAGCAGCAGGTTCACGGCCTGCTCGGCGGCGCTGACGATGTTGGAGGTCGGGGCGTTGACCACCAGCACGCCCGCCTTGGTGGCGGCCTCCACGTCCACGTTGTCCAGGCCGACGCCGGCCCGGGCGACCACCTGTAGGCGGGGGGCCGCGGCCAGGGCCTCGGCGTCCACCTTGGTGGCGCTGCGCACGATGAGCGCGTCCACGTCGGCCAGGGCCGGCAGGAGCAGGGACCGGTCGGCGCCGTCGACGCGGCGGACCTCGAAGTCCTCTTCGAGCAGCGCGATTCCGGCGGGCGAGAGTTCTTCCGCTACGAGTACGGCGGGTTTGGACACAGGGGTTCCTTTTCGGGTGGTGCGTCCCGATTCACGCAGGTCAAGCCCTACCGCGATCGGGTCAGGACGGCCGGAACAAAGTCTACTGCGGGGGTAGGGAAGCCCGATGGGGGCGGGTGGTCGTAGCCACCCACCCCCATCTCACGGGAACCCCGCTCAGCCCTTGAGCCAGCTCATCAGCGGACGCAGCTCGGCGCCCACCTTCTCGATCGGCTCGTTCTGCTCGGCCTCGCGGCGCTTGGTGAACGTCGGCTGCCCGGCGTCGAACTCGTCCATGAGCTCCTTGGCGTAGGAGCCGTCCTGGATCTCGCGCAGGATCTTGCGCATCTCCTCGCGGGTCTGCTCGGTGACCACGCGCGGGCCGCGGGTGTAGCCGCCGTACTCGGCGTTGTCCGACACCGACCAGTTCATCTTGGAGATGCCGCCCTCGTACATGAGGTCGACGATGAGCTTCAGCTCGTGCAGGCACTCGAAGTAGGCGATCTCGGGCTGGTAGCCCGCCTCGACCAGGGTGGCGAAACCGGCCTTGACCAGCTCCTCGGTGCCGCCGCACAGCACGGCCTGCTCACCGAACAGGTCGGTCTCGGTCTCCTCGGTGAACGTGGTCTTGATGACCCCGGCCTTGGTGCCGCCGATGCCCTTGGCCCACGACAGCGCCAGGTCCCAGGCCTGCCCGCTGGCGTCCTTCTCGACCGCGACCAGGCAGGGCACGCCGCGCCCGGCCTCGAACTGGCGGCGGACCAGGTGGCCCGGGCCCTTGGGGGCGACCATGGCGACGTCCACGCCCTCGGGCGGGGTGATGAACCCGTAGCGGATGCTGAAGCCGTGGCCGAAGAACAGGGCGTTGCCCGGCTCCAGGTTGGGCTCGATCTCCGCGGCGTACAGGTCGCGGTGGATGTGGTCCGGGACCAGGATCATGATGACGTCGGCCTCGCGGGTGGCCTCCGCCGGGGTGAGGACGCGCAGGCCCTCCTCCTCCGCCTTGGCGCGGCTCTTGGAGCCCTCGGCCAGGCCGATCCGCACGTCGACGCCCGAGTCCCGCAGCGACAGCGCGTGCGCGTGGCCCTGGCTGCCGTAACCGATCACGGCGACCTTCTTGCTCTGGATGAGCCCGAGGTCCGCGGCGTCGTCGTAGTACATCTGTGCTGCCACTTGGGGTTACTCCTTGTTCTTCACATTCGGTGGGGGACGCGGGGGCACCCGGCCGTGTCCGGGCGCCGGAGCCTCAGGCGGTGCGTTCGACCGCGCGGAGGGAGCGGTCGGTGATCGACCGCGGCCCGCGTCCCAGGGCGACCAGCCCTGACTTGACCAGTTCCCGGATGCCGAACGGCTCCAGGTTCTTCACCAGGGCATCGAGCTTCTCGGGGTCGCCGGTGGCCTCGATGACGACGACGTCCGGGCTGACGTCCACGACGTGCGCGCGGAACAGCTCGGCCGTCTGAAGCACATGGGTGCGGCTCGACGCGTCGGCCTTGACCTTCACGAGCAGCAGCTCGCGCTGGACCGACGCGGTGGTGTCCATCTCCACGATCTTGACGACGTTGATCAGCTTGTTGAGCTGTTTGGTCACCTGCTCCAAGGGGTGGAGGTCGCAGTTGACCACGATCGTCATCCTGGACAGGCCCGGATACTCGGTGGTGCTGACGCTCAGCGAGTCGATGTTGAACCCGCGGCGGGAGAAGAGGGCAGAGGCGCGGGCGAGGATGCCCGGGGTGTCCTCCACCAGGACGGAAAGCGTGTGACGGCTCATGGTGGTCGACCTGCTCCTCTTAGTCCTCGTGGTCCCAGCTCGGCGCCATGTCGCGCGCGTACTGGATGTTGTCGTTGCTGACGCCGGGGCCGACCATCGGCCAGACCATCGCGTCGTGGTTGACCGTGAAGTCGACGACGACGGGGACGTCGTTGATCGCCATGGCCTTCTCGATGGTGGCGTCGACGTCCTCGGCGCGCTCGCACCGCAGGCCGACACAACCGTACGCCTCCGACAGCTTGACGAAGTCCGGGATGCGGACCTTCTCGTCGCGGGGCGAGGTCTGCAGGTCGGTGTTGGAGTAGCGGCCCTCGTAGAACAGGGTCTGCCACTGCCGGACCATGCCCAGGTTGCCGTTGTTGACCACGGCGACCTTGACCGGAATGCCCTCGATGGCGCAGGTGGCCAGCTCCTGGTTGGTCATCTGGAAGCAGCCGTCGCCGTCGATCGACCAGACCACCCGGTCCGGGTCGCCGACCTTGGCGCCCAGGGCGGCGGGGACGGAGAAGCCCATGGTGCCCAGGCCGCCGGAGTTGACGAACGCGCCGGGGCGCTCGTAGTCGATGAACTGGGCGGCCCACATCTGGTGCTGGCCGACGCCCGCGACGTAGGTGGCCTCGGGGCCGACGACCTTGCCCAGCCGCTCGATGACCATCTGCGGGGACAGGGTGCCGTCGTCGGGGGCGTCGTAGCCCTTGGGGTAGGTCTCCTGCAGGCGGCCGAGCTGCTGCCACCAGGCCCCGTAGTCGCCGGCGCGGCCCTTCTCCTGGTCGCCGCGGACCGCGACGACCAGGTCGGCGAGGACCTCGCGGCAGTCGCCGACGATGGGGACGTCGGCGTGGCGGTTCTTGGAGATCTCGGCCGGGTCGATGTCCGCGTGGACGATCTTGGCGTCGGGGGCGAAGCTGTCCAGCCGGCCGGTGACGCGGTCGTCGAACCGGGCACCCAGGGCGACGATCAGGTCGGCCTTCTGGAGGGCGCCGACGGCGGCGACGTCGCCGTGCATGCCCGGCATGCCGACGAACTGGGGGTGGCTGTCGGGGAAGACGCCGCGGGCCATCAGCGTGGTGACGACGGGGACGCCGGTCAGCTCGGCCAGGACGCGCAGCTCGGCCGCGGCGCCGGCGCGCAGCACGCCGCCGCCGACGTACAGGACCGGGCGCTTGGCGTCGAGGATCATCCGGGCGGCCTCGCGGACCTGCTTGCCGTGCGGCTTGGTGACCGGGCGGTAGCCGGGCAGGTCCAGGCGCTCGGGCCAGACGAACTCGGCGCCGGCCTGGAGGGCGTCCTTGGAGATGTCGACCAGAACAGGCCCGGGGCGGCCGCTGGAGGCGATGTGGAACGCCTCGGCGACCGTGCGCGGGATGTCGCGCACGTCCTTGACCAGGAAGTTGTGCTTGGTGATCGGCATCGTGATGCCGCAGATGTCCGCCTCCTGGAAGGCGTCCGTGCCGATCATCGGGGAGGCGACCTGGCCGGTGATGGCGACCATGGGGACCGAGTCCATGTAGGCGTCCGCCAGCGGCGTCACCAGGTTGGTGGCGCCGGGGCCGCTGGTGGCCATACAGACCCCGGGCCGTCCGGTGGCGTAGGCGTAGCCCTCGGCCGCGTGACCGGCGCCCTGCTCGTGGCGCATGAGGATGTGCCGCACCTTCGCGGAGTCGTAGAGGGGGTCGTAGGCGGGGAGGATCGCGCCGCCGGGAATCCCGAAGACGGTGTCGACACCGACCTGTTCCAGCGACCTGATCAGCGATTGTGCGCCGGTCATCTGCTCGGTCATCTCAAGATCCTTAGCGAGGGTCCAGAGCGGCACGGGGGCTCTGGTTCGTGGTGGGTCTGACTCGTCGTGGCCTGGTGCGGCAATAAAAAAACCCCCACCGCCCGTGGCGGTCGAGGGGTGGCGCGCAGCAGAAGTGACTCAGTGGGCTGCGCGCCGACCAAGTACGAGAATCAGGGAGTTGCTCTTCACGCTCCCAACCTTGGCCGAAGACACGTCCACCCGTCAACCAGAACTTCATATTGTCTCGAATACTGAGACGCCTATGTCAGCATTCGGCCGCCCCCACCCCCCGGACACCCCGCAGAACAGCACGAACACACAAAAAGCCCCTGTTACATGTAACGGAGAACACGCAACAGGGACCCTGGAGTCCGATCGTTAGCCCGGCTTAACCCTGCTCGCCGAAGATGTCCTCGGCCTGCTCGGCACGAACGGCCCGGTTCAGCCAGATGTCCAGCTGATCCAGGTGGGCCTCGCCCTCGACCCGCTCCCGGACCTCCGCGGAGACCTCGATCCCCTGGGCTTCGAGCACGGTGAGCACAGCCTTGGCGGTGGCCTTGACCTTGCCTTCCGCCATGCCCTCCCGGAAGGGGCGTCCGATCAGTTCGGTCTTGAACTCGTAGTCCCTCAGCTTCATGAACTTCTCCAGGATTCCGGGGGCCGCGGCCTTCAGAGCCGCGACCACATACTGATCTTTGATTATGCGGTTGACGGAAACGGTGAGGGTTCCAAGCCGACCGACTCGATGAACCCCCGCAGCAGATCGGTGCGCTTGCGCACCAGACGCAGATGCGCGTTGATCACCCGCTCCAAATCCTCCAGACTCCGGAACAGACGGCTTCTGAGCACCCGTTCAAGGTGCGCCCACAGCGTCTCCACCGGGTTCAGCTCGGGCGCGTACCGGGGCAGGAACACCACCCGCACCCAGTCCCGTGCCGTGATCTGGGCGGTCA
>NZ_JBJJBV010000336.1:0-6391 GCF_045446735.1 Nocardiopsis protaetiae | reverse complement strand
CGGGCGGGCACCACGGCGGGTACGGCGGCGGCACCGGCCGACCCGGATGACCGGCCTCCCGCCCATGGGAGCGGGCGGGGACGGCCTGCCGTTCGCTCAGAAGTAGGTGGCGACGACGTCGACGACCGTGTCGGCGTCGTCGACCACCGGGATGCTCCGCCACCGGTCGAAGGTGGTGCACGGGTGCGAGATCCCGAAGGACATCAGGTCGCCGGGGCGCACCCCCAGCTCCGGCGGGACGTCCAGGTAGGCGTGCTGGTCGTCGAACTTGCGCACCGCCACGCCGTCCGCCGCGGCGGTGGTGCCGTCGGCCCGGCGCAGCACCCGCGCGACCGGCAGGTCCTGGTCGTACCCGGCGTCGCGGCGGCCCATCCCGGCGATCGCCAGCCCCTCCTCGGGCGCGGACACGATCCGGGCCCACACCTCCAGGGCGCCGGTGAGCGCGTCCCCGCCCTCGGGCAGCCGGTTGTAGGGGGTGACGCGGCGGTACAGCCCGTCGTCGTGGCTGATGTAGGCGCCGCTGCGCAGGATCGGCACCACGTCCTGGGCACCGCCGAACTCCTCCGCCACCAGGTCGAACCAGGCGCTGCCGCCCACCGTGGCGACCGGCGGCCCGGCCTCCCCGCGCGGGGAGGCGGCGGCCAGCGCCGCGGCGTCGGCGTGCAGCTCGCGCAGGAAGCCGCGGACCCCGTCGGCGTCGGGCAGCGGCCCCTCGTACCCGGCCACCCCGGCGACCGGGCGGCCGGTGACCGCCTCGGCGGCGCGGGCCAGCTCCAGGATCTCCTCGCGGGTACGCGCGCCGGTGCGCCCGCCCGGGACGCCGCGTTCGATCAGCACGCCGGGCGGCCGGTCGCCCGCGGCGCCCTTGAGGCCCTCGGCCAGGGCCGCGACCCCCTCGGCGGAGTCGATGTAGAACAGGAACTCGAAGCCGGGGTCGGCGGCGCCCTCGTCCGCGGCCCAGCGGATCACCGCGGGTTCGAGCAGCTCGTTGGCGAGCAGGACCCGCCGCACCCCGAACCGGCGCACCGCCAGCGCCTGGTTGGCGGTGGCGACGGTGATGCCCCAGGCACCCGCCGCCAGCTGGCGCTCCAGCAGCGCGGGCGCCATCGACGTCTTGCCGTGCGGGGCGAACAGCAGCCCGTGGCGGCGGGTGAAGTCGGCCAGCGCGGCGGTGTTACGGGCGAGCGCGGACTCGCGCAGCACCAGCAGCGGCCACGTGAACGGCCCGTCGAACAGCCGGTCCCGGCGGGCGGCGAAGTCGGCGGCGGCGACCGGCTCGCCCGGCCACCACACGCCCTTCGTCCGCCAGTCGACGAGTTCTGCGCTGCCGGACCGGTCGCTCACGTGGTTCCGCCTCCTGTTTGTGGGTCTCCCCGCAATCTAGCGGTCAGTGGAGAACCGGCACCAGGGGGACGTAGGCCGGGGGTCCGGGCACCGGCGGCACCGCGACCTGGCCCGGGCCCTCCTCGGCGGCGGCGTTCTCGCCGAGGAAGTCGCGGATGGCGCGCTGCCCGGCGTCGGGGTAGTCGGTGATGAACCCGTCCACCCCCATGCGCAGCACGGCGTCCATCCCGGCCCGTGTGTTGACCGTGTACGGCATGGTCTCGAACCCGTGCTCGTGGAGCAGCTCCACGTAGGCGGCGTTGATGGCGGTGTGGTTGGGGTTGACCATGTGCGCCCAGCCGAACTCCCCCAGCCGGGCCTCGGGGACCCGCCCGAGCAGGGCGTGCGGGACCGAGGGCAGCATCCGCTTGGAGGAGCGGGTGACCTCCCAGTCGAAGCTCTGCACGACCAGGCGGCGCGGCTCCCACGGGGGGTTGTGCTCCAGCCAGCCCGGGCGCTTGTGCAGCTCGGCGACGATCTCCTTCTCGATCCCGGGGTAGCGGGCGGGTTCCTTGATCTCCAGGAACAGGTTGAGGTCGAGCTCGCTCAGGCGGTCCAGGGCCTCGCCCAGGGTGGGCACGCGCTCGCCCGCGAAGCCGGCGGAGAACCAGGACCCGGCGTCGAGCCTGCGCACCTCGGCCAGGGTGTAGTCGGCGACCAGGTGGGAGCTGCGGTTCGGGAAGACCTCTTCGACGTTCGTGGTGCGGGTGAGGGTGACGTCGTGCAGCAGGACGAGCGCGCCGTCCCTGGTCCGCTGGACGTCGATCTCGACGGTCTGCGCGCCGAAGCGCCGTGCGGCGTCGAGTCCGGCGAGCGTGTTCTCGGGGGCGTGCCCGGCGGCTCCCCGGTGGGAGACGGCGATGATCGGGCGCTGGGGGGCGGCGTGCTGCACGATGACGGGCTTCTCCGTGGTGGTGCCCAGCGGGTCGAGCCCGGGGGCGTGGGCCGCGGACGCGGCGATGGGGGTGCTGACGGCGAGGACGAGTGAGACGACTCCGACGACGATGCCGATGCGTTGCACCGGACCTCCCAGGTACGCGTGGACGGACGTATCGGTGGGTTCCTCGACACCGAAGGATGAACGCTTTCGGTGACCGCCCGGTGACGGGCTGCGGAGCGCACGGGAACGGCGCGCGGTCATGTTGTCCGCCTCCCACCGATTGTCACATTATGCATTCGCTTGATCACTTCATGTTACATTTTTGGCCTTCGAGACCCTCGATAATTACGCAGAGCCCTGCAACCATCACTATTAGTAGTCGATGGGAAGGAACACTATGCGCAAGCACCGCACCAGGTGGGTCGCGATTCTCGGCGTCGCGGCCCTGGCCGCCGCGGGTCCGGTCGGACTCGCCGGGTCCGCCCTCGCCGACGAGGAGGACGCGCGGGCGCTCAGCTGGCCGGTCGTCCGCCAGGGCCAGTCCTCGTACAGCCTCGACGGGTACGAGATCGGGTACCTGCCCCCCGGTCTGGAGAGGTACGGCATCAACGCCTCCTCCACCACCGACCGCCAGGGCGGGCGCCAGTCGCAGCTCTCCTGGGTGCAGGGGCCCGACCAGCTCTACGGCCGGGTGTCCGTGATCCGGTCCGAGGCCATCCAGGACCTCGACGACCTGCGCGCGAGCCGGTACAGCCACATCCCCGACCGGGAGCTCGAACTCGTCGAGGGCGACGCCGCCTTCACGGAGGGGGCCTACCTGTCCGAGGAGACCGGCGACCTCTTCTGGCTGGAGAGACCCGGCGTCGCCGTGGCCGCCCACCTGCAACCGGAGCGGTGGGAGGTCAAGGAGCTGCGCCGGATGGCCGAGGAGGTCACGGAGGAGTCCGCGGCCGCCCAGAAGCCCGCCGAGGAGGCCGCGGAGGAGGTCACCGAGGAGCAGGCCGAGGAGGCCGAGGCGACCCCGGAGCCGGAGGAGGTGGTCGACGAGGTCGGGAACGAGCTCCCCGAGACCCCGGTCGACCCGGCTCCCGAGCTGCCGGAGACCCCGGAGGTCCCCGAGACCCCCGAGGTCCCGGTGGAGACGCCGGAGGTTCCCGAGGCGCCGGTCGAGGCGCCCGAGGCACCGGTGGACGAGCTGCCCTCGGTCCCGGAGACCCCGGACACCCCGGCGGTCCCCGAGGTCCCCGAGGGTCCGGCCGAGACGCCGGAGGTTCCGGCCGAGACGCCCGAGGTCCCCGTGGAGACTCCCGAGGTGCCCGCCGAGACCCCCGAGGTCCCGGTCGAGACCCCGGAGGTTCCCGAGGCGCCCGTCGAGACGCCCGAGGTCCCGGTCGAGGTCCCCGAGACCCCGGTCGACGACGCCGTCACCCTGCCGGGCCCGGGCTCGCGCGAGGTCAAGGACTGCCTGCTGGACCGGTTCGTGGACTTCGAGGCCGGTGAGGCCGACCTGGACGAGTCCCAGCTCACCCCGGACAGCGGCGAGTTCGTCGAGCAGGCCCTGGGCAAGGAGGACCTGGACGACACCGAGCGCGACCGCCTCCTGGCCACCGTCTGGTACTACGGCGAGGAGGGCGACAAGACCACCGCCGTCGACACCTGCGCCCAGGAGAACGACCTGGAGCGCGCCCAGGTCGAGGAGGTCCTCACCGAGATCGCGGACCTCATCGCCGAGCTGGTCGCCGAGGCCGAGGCGGCCGCGGCCCAGGCCGAGAAGGTCGGCACCGACGCGGAGGCGGTCGTCTCCGAGCTCGACACCATCGGTGACGAGGAGTGGCGCGAGCTGTGGGACTCCCTGCCGTGGAGCGTCCCGGCCCAGCCGTAGGTACCAGCAGTAGGTATCCGGCCGTGAGTCAACACCGATGACCGACGCCGGGGGCCCGCGGGCCCCCGGCGTTCGCATGTCCGCCCCCGCCTCCCCCGGCGCCACCCCTCCGCCCATCCCATGACCCCTCCCCCCACCCTCGGGGCGTGCTGTAGCGTCACCGTGCGCGGCCCGGCATCCCGTCCCGCGCGCGGCGTGCTCCCCACCACCTCTGCCACCCCTGGAGGCCCCTCCCATGGCCCGATTCACCACCCGTCCCCAACTCAGAGGCGACTTCGGCATGGTCGCGTCCACGCACTGGCTGGCCAGCGCCGCCGGCATGTCGGTCCTCGAACGCGGCGGCAACGCCTTCGACGCCGCGGTCGCCGCGGGCTTCACCCTCCAGGTCGTCGAGCCGCACCTCAACGGCCCCGGCGGCGAGGTCCCGGCGGTCTTCCAGGCCGCGGGCGGGCCGGTGCGGGTCCTGTGCGGGCAGGGGGTGGCGCCCGCCGCCGCCACGATCGAGGCGTTCGCCGGGATGGACCGCATCCCCGGCAGCGGGGTGCTGGCCGCCGCCGTGCCGGGCTCCTTCGACGCGTGGATGCTGCTGCTGCGCGACCACGGGACCATGACCGTGCGCGAGGTCCTGGACCACGCCGTCGGCCTGGCCGAACGCGGCTACCCCGTGCTGGACCGGATCTCCGCGGCGATCGCCGCTCTGGAGCCCGTGTTCACCCGCCACTGGACCGGCTCCGCCGCGGTCTACCTGCCGCACGGCCGGGTGCCCGCCGCCGGGACCCGGCTGCGCAACCCCGCCCTGGCCGCGACCTACCGGCGGATCATCGCCGAGGCCGAGGCGGCCGGCGGCGGCCGCGAGGCGCAGATCGAGGCGGCCCGCCGCAGCTGGTCGCAGGGGTTCGTGGCCGAGGCCGTGGCCGCGTTCCTGGCCGTCCCGGTGCCCTCCTCCACCGGCGAGCCGCAGCGCGGGCTGCTCACCTCCCAGGACATGGCCGACTGGAGCGCCACCTACGAGGACCCGGCGAGCGTCTCCTACGGCGCGCACACCGTCCACAAGACCGGCCCCTGGGGCCAGGGGCCCGCCATGCTCCAGCAGCTGCGGCTGGCCGAGGCGCTGGGCACCCGCGGCGAGGGCGCCGACTTCGTGCACCGGGTGACCGAGGCGGCCAAGCTGGCCTTCGCCGACCGCGAGGCCTGGTACGGCGACCCCGACTTCACCGACGTCCCGCTCAAGGATCTGCTGTCCGCCGAGTACGCCGCCGAGCGCGCGGCCCTGGTGGACGACGCCCGCGCGTCCCTGGACCAGCGCCCCGGGAAGGTGGCCGGGCGCACGCCGTTCACCCCGCCGGTGTACCTGGCGCAGGAGACCCCGGTGGACCGCACCGTCGGCGAGCCCACCGTGCAGCGCGGCGACACCTGCCACGTGGACGTGGTCGACTCCCACGGCAACATGGTGTCGGCGACGCCCAGCGGCGGCTGGCTCACCAGCTCCCCGGTGATCCCGGCGCTGGGCTTCCCGCTGGGCACCCGGACCCAGATGTTCTGGCTCGACCCGGAGTCCCCCAACGCCCTGGCCCCGGGCCGGCGGCCGCGCACCACGCTGTCCCCGACCCTGGTCACCCGGGAGGACGGGCAGGCGGTGCTGGCGATCGGCACCCCGGGCGGCGACCAGCAGGACCAGTGGACCTTCACGGCGCTGCTGCGCATCCTCAACGGGGTGGAGGACCTCCAGGAGGCGCTGGACGCCCCGATGTTCCACACCAACGCGTTCCCCAGCTCGTTCCACCCCCGGGAGACCGTCCCGGGCGACCTGGTCGTGGAGCCGGGCCTGGGCGAGGACGTCATCGCCGAGCTGCGCCGGCGCGGGCACCGGGTGCAGGTGTCCGAGCCGTGGTCGCTGGGGCGGCTGGCGGCCGTGGCCCGCGACCCGGAGACCGGGGAGCTGCGCGCGGCCGCCGACGCGCGGGGCTCCCAGGGGTACGCGGCCGGACGCTGAGACGAACGGTAACGGAACGGACATCTGGATCACCGTTTTGCACGTTAAGCCGGGATTGGGACCACTTGCCTGCCTTGATCGTGCCTCTTGCCAAATCGCCCGCTCGCTGCTTATGTAGTCCTTGTGCGACGGAACGCCGTCGTCACACTCCAGGACCATCCCGACAGGGTCGGCACGCTGTCTCCCCCTCCCTCAGCGGCTCCCTGTCAACCCCCTCCTGAACCGAGGCCTGCCTTCCCCTCCCGGCCGGGTC
>NZ_JBJJBV010000335.1:0-11563 GCF_045446735.1 Nocardiopsis protaetiae | reverse complement strand
GGCCTTGTCCACAGGCCCGGTCCGCCGCGGGTTCACCCGAGCCTGCGCGGGAGCCCAACGCGCACCGTCACCCCCGGCGCGCGGAGCTTCAGCGTCGCCTCCGGGAACGAGACGGCCGACACCGTCCCCGGCCGCACGAACACCACCGCCGTGGCGACCGCGCCCCGTACCCGCGCCTCCCGACCTCGTTCTGAGAGATCGGGCCGGTCACCGGACCGGGGTCAGAGGTCCCTGGTCGTCGGGCTCGGTGTCGGCGGGCAGGCGGCCCGAGCGCACCGCTGCGCGCAGGTTCTCGTAGTCCTCCAGGCACACGTTCGCGTAGGCGGCCGCCCAGTCGGCCACCGCCTCGTCGAACCTGTCGCCCCCGCCCAGGTACCCGGCGACCGCGGCGGCGCCCGGCGACTGGCCGTGGGCGCGGGCCAGCAGGCGGCCGCACAGCTCGCCGTAGGCGGCGAACCGCTCCCCGTCCAGCTGCCCGGGGTCGATGGACCCCTTCATGTCGCGGAACTGCCGCCAGTAGTAGTCGACCCGGCGGTGGTCGTGCTCCCGGCGCTCCCCGGCGAAACCGACGATGTACCCCAGGAACGGGTCGGACTGGGCCTGGAGGATGCGCTGCCCCGCCACCACCCGGTGCCCCTCGGAGCGCACGGCCCCCTCCGGGCCGTCGGTGATGACCGAGGGCATGCCCCCGTACGTGGTGAGCACCGACGGCTGCGCCTCCTTGGCCTGGAGGAACAGCACCTCCCCGGCGGGCCCCTCCAGGGCGATCACGTAGCAGCGGGTGCCGACGCTGCCCACACCGACGATCCGCAGGATGAAGTCGACCGGCCGGAACTGGGTGAGCAGCCACGCGGTGTCCTCGCGCAGGGTGCTCAGATACTGCCGGTACAGGGACTCGATCTGGTCCAGGGTGGCGTGCTCCACGTGGCGGGCGATGGGCGGCTCGTCGACGATGCGCAGTCCGCCGCCGCCCTCGTCGCGGACGGCGATGCGGTCCAGGAGCCGGTCCGAGGTGCGGGTGCGCGCCTTGTCGACGGCCTTGCGGGTGACCTTGCCCTGCACCATGTCGCGCACCCGGTCGGCGTCGACCCGGTAGTAGTAGCGGTCCAGGGCGCTCAGCTCCATGAGCTCGCGCAGCGACTCCCGGTAGGCGGCGACGGCGAGCGCGGTGGCCGACCGGCAGTCGTCCTCGTCCATACCGACGTCGCGGCCGCCGATGTGGACGCTGCCGGCGAGGCGTTTGACGTCCCACTCCCAGGGGGCGATCCCGGCCTCGTCGAAGTCGTTGAGGTCGAAGATCAGGGTGCGCTCCGGGGAGGCGAAGAACCCGAAGTTGGAGACGTGGGCGTCGCCGCAGGACACCACGTGGATCCCGGTCTCCGGCCCCGCGGCCAGGTCGGCGGCCATGACGGCGGCGGTGCCCCGGTAGTAGGCGAAGGGCGATTGCAGCATCCGGCCGATCCGGGTGGGGATGAGCCCCGCCAGGCGGCTGGTGTGCTGCTCCTCCAGGATCGCGATGGGGTCGCGGTCGTCGGGCAGCGCGAGCTCGGCGTGCGCGGACCGGGGCAGTGCGGAGCGCAGGGCGCGGCCCTCGGCCGCGGCGGGAGTGTCGTCCATTCCCGCTTCCTACCCAGCTCCCCCGGGGTGGGGGGTCGCCGGAACGTCGAGCGCGGGCAAAGTCCCGGCGCGGTCGGCGGTGCCGCCGACCGCCCCGGCGGCGAGCAGGCGCAGGGCGTCGGCGGAGGCCGCGTTCTGCGGGGTGTAGATCTCCAGCCGGTGGTCGGGGCTGTCCGGCTGGAGCCACACCTGGTAGTCCACCTCCAGGTCGCCCACCACCGGGTGGCGCAGGTGCATGGGCCCGGTCGTGCAGTCCGCGACCTCGACGCGCGCCCACAGGGACGCGAACTCGGGGCTGTGCATCACCAGTTCGCCGATGAGCTCCGCCAACCGCCCGTCGGTGGGGTACCGGCCGCTGGCCAGGCGCAGGTAGGCGACGTGGGCGCGGGCCAGCTCCTCGCGGTTGCGGTACTGCTCCCGGGTGTGCGGGTCCAGGAAGAACAGCCGCGCGTTGGAGGGGCGCCGGGACGGCTCGTCGGGGGCGGCGAAGTCGAGGTGTTCGGCGAACAGGGCGTGCCCGGTGCGGTTCCACGCCAGCACGTCGCCGCGCCGGCCCCACACGATCGCCGGAACGCTCTCGCCCAGCGACCGCAGCAGGGTGAGCACCCGGGCGTGCGGGCGCTCCAGCCGGGGGCGGACCATCCGGGGGACGGCCGGGCGGCGGGCGAGGTTGTGCAGGTGGGCGGTCTCGTCGGCGTTCAGCAGCAGCACCCGGGCGAGGGAGTCCAGGACCTGGGCGGAGGCGGTGCCCGCCTGGTCCTGTTCGAGGCGGGTGTAGTAGCCGGCGCTGACCCCGGCCAGCTGGGCCAGCTCCTCGCGGCGCAGGCCCGGGACGCGCCGGGCGGTGCCGTAGGTGCGCAGGCCGACGTCGGCGGGGGTGACGCGGTCCCGCCTGCTCTTGAGGAAGGCTCCCAGGCTGTTCGACTCCATGGTCCGGATCGTAGGCGGTGGGCGGCCCGGCGTGCCTGCACCCGCGAGGTGTACCCACGGCGGGTGTCTGGTTGCACCCCTGTGGCGTCGGCAGTGTGGCGGCCATGGACACGATGAATCGAGAGAGAACGTCCGCACGGACCTGGTTCGGCCTGCTGGTCGTCCTGGGGCCGGTGCTGCTGGTGGCGATGGACGCGTCGGTGCTGTACCTGGCGATGCCCCGGGTGATCGCGGACCTGGGGCCGTCGGCCGACCAGGCCCTGTGGATCCTGGACTCCTACAGTTTCGTGGTGGGCTCGCTGCTCATCGCGTTCGGCAACCTGGGCGACCGGTACGGGCGGCTGCGGTTGCTGGTGATCGGGGCCGCGGTGTTCGGCGCCGGGTCGGTGGGGGCGGCGCTGTCCCCCACGCCGGAGGCGCTCATCGGGTTCCGGGTGCTCATGGGGCTGGGCGGGGCGACGCTGCTGCCGTCGTCGCTGGCGGTGATCGGCGAGCTGTTCACCGACCCGCGGCGGCGGGCGCAGGCGATCGGGGTGTTCGCGGCGACGTTCGCGGCCGGGTTCGCGGTCGGGCCGGTCGTGGGCGGGGTGCTGCTCAGCCGGTTCCCGTGGGGGTCGGTGTTCCTGATCAACGTCCCCGTGGTGGTGGCCTTCCTGGTCCTGGCCCCGCTGGTGCTGCGCGAGGTGCGGGGCGGCCACCCCGGCCGGGTGGACGCGGCGAGCGTCGTGCTGTCGGCGGGCGGACTGCTGCTGGCGGTGTACGCGGTCAAGGGGGTCGCCGCGCACGGGGTCTCGACCGCCCCGGTGGCGGCGGGGGTCGCGGGTGCGGCGCTGCTGGTGTGGTTCGTGCGGCGCCAGCGCACACTCGAACACCCGCTGGTGGACCTGAGCCTGTTCCGGGACCGGGTGTTCACCATCGCGATCATCACCAGCGCGTCCACACTGGTCCTGTGGGCGGCGTCGATCTACCTCACCGGGCTCTACCTCCAGTCGGTGCTGGGGCTGCCGGTGCTGACGGCGGCGCTGCTCGCCCTGCCGGGTGCGGCGGTGCTGACCCTGAGCTCCGTGGGGACCCCCCACCTGGTCCGGCGGATCGGTGAGCGGGCGGCCCTGGTCCTGGCGCACGCCTCCATGGGCGCGGGGCTGCTCCTGCTGCTGGCGCTGACCGCGGACGGCGGGGTCGGCCCGTACATCGCGGCGACGATGGTCGCGGGTGTGGGGTACGGGATCTCGTTCAGCCTGGTGGCCGACATCGCGGTGTCGGCGGTGCCCAAGGAACGTGCGGGCGCGGCGGGGGCGATGGCCGAGACGGGCAACGAGATCGGGCACGCGCTCGGGATCGCCCTGCTGGGATCGCTGGCGGCGTTCGTGTTCCGCCTGCTGGCCCCGGGCGCGGCGGGGCCCCTGGACGCGCCGGAGGCGTTCGTGACCGGCCTGCGCGTCACCGTCGCCGCGGGCGGACTGCTGGCCCTGGGGCTGGCCGTGCTCACCCTGCGCCGGCTCCCCCGCTGATACGGCCGATGTGCCGGAGCATCTCCACCAGCGCCTCCCGGTCGAACGCGTCCACGTCCTTGAAGGTGACCGCGGCCGTGCCCACCTTGACCCGGCCCAGGCGATCGGCATAGGTCTTGGAGAGGTACCGGCCGTCCTCGGCGACGTTGACGTAAAGGCCGTAGTGGTTCTTCTGCCGGGCCGGCCCGACCGCGAACCACTCCACCGAGGCACCCCGCGGCCGGGGCTGGACGATGTCGGTGTATCCGATGGTCTCCTGCTCGGTGCCGCCCCAGAACACCCCGGTCCACAGGGCGCGCCCGCGAGCGGTGAGGGCCCCGGTGATGATCGCGTCCATCGCGGTCAGGGTCGGGTCGGCCGGCCGGGCCAGGTACTCGTCGACACTGCTCTTCGTCCGCTGCACACCGCCACCGTACGCCCGGTCCTCGTCCTTTAGGACGAGGGCCGGATCGGCCTTTCGGCCGATGCCCGCCCGCACCGCCCCTGCCTACCCTGAAAGGGACCTCGACACCCCTCCCCACAAGGCAGGAACCATGTCGCAGCGCACCGAGAAGCCCGTCAGGATCCCCCCGCGGTGGTTCGTGCGGTTCGCCTGGGTCGTCCACCGCCTCCTGTACCGCCTCACCGGCGGCCACGTCGGCACCTGGCGCCCCAAGGGCACCCGCTGGGGCGCGCTGCGCCTTACCACCACCGGCCGGCGCACCGGCCGCGAACGGAGTGTGATCATCGCCTACCTGGAGGACGGGCCGAACCTCGTCGGCCTGGCCATGAACGGCTGGTCCGAGGGCGAACCCGCCTGGTGGCTCAACCTCCGCGCCCACCCAGAGGCCACCGTCGAGCTGCCCGGAGAACCCCGACCACGACCAGTCCGCGCCCGCGAGGCCACCGGCGACGAGCGCACCCGTCTCTGGTCCCGCTGGCGCACCCTCAACCCGGACCTCGACGCCTACGCCGCCCTGCGCACCGGCCCCACCGCCGTGGTCGTCCTCGAACCCTGACCCTCACTCGTCCAGCGCCGCCAGCAGTTTCCGCAGCACCGCGTCGAACGTGCGCATCTCGTCCTCGCTGAGCAGCCCGAGCAGACGGCTCTCGTTCTCCGCGTGGTCGGCGACGGCCGCGTCGATGAGCGCGCGTCCCTCGGGGGTGAGGCCAACGCGGAGGCTGCGGCGGTCCCCGGGGGCGACGGACCTGCTGACCAGGCCACGCGCCTCAAGGCGGTCGACACGCTTGGTCATCCCCGCGCGGGTGATCAGCAGGATGTCCGCGAGGCGTGTGAGCGACAGCTCGGATCCCGTGCGGCGCAGGCTGGCCAGGACGTCGAACTCCCCACGGTCCAGGCCGTGCGCCGCGAAGACCGCGTCCACATGCCGACCACCGACGACATGGAGGCGGGCGAAGCGCGCCAGCGTGGCCATGGCGCTGAAATCCAGGTCCGGCCGCTCACGCCGCCACTGGGCGACCGCGATATCGGCGAAGTCTTCCATGCGACCACCCTAGTACAACTGGTATACATTCAACCGGTTAACAAAAATGGGAAGGTGCCCGGTATGACCATCACCGCACGCTCCTCGACCACCATCCGGACCCCCGCGGCCTTCGCCTGGGACTTCCTCCGCGTCTACGCCAACGACCCGCGGTGGCGCTCCGGCCTGGACGAGATGACCCAGGACCCCCCGGGCCCGGTACAGAACGGCGCCCGAGTGCGCGAGGTCCTCCGCGTACTGGGCAGGACCGTACAGAGCCTGGTCGAGGTCTCCGACGTCCACGACCACGGATTCACCTGGCGGGTCACGCGGGGAGCGATCGCCGAGGGCAGCCGCTCCGTGGTCCCCCTCGACGCCGACTCGTGCCGGGTGGACATCGTCAAACACGTGACCCTCACCGGAAGCGACCGCCTCCTCACCCCCCTGCTCACCCTCGTCATCAGACGCACCGAACACCAAGACCTCCACCGCGCCAAACACCTCCTGGAGGCGGAGTGGCCGGCGCAGAGGGACGAGCCCAGAGCGGAGTGGCGATAAGCGAAATGGCAAGCAGGGTGGCGAGCAAACCCTGTGGTGACGGGGTAGTGGGCGTGCCCCAGAGTCGGAGTGGCGAGCGCAAGCCCATGGTGGCGGCATGGCGGGCGTAAGCTCGGAGGCGGGGTTTTCCGCGGGCGAAGCCCGCAGAGGCGGAGTGGCGGGCGTAGCCCGCCTCACGATGTAAGAGATCCACCCGCATACAGATCCGATGCGCGCGACCCCCACCACAGGGGGTCACCTCGGGGGGTTCGGGGGGTCTCCCCCCGGTAAACACGACGGGCGACCCGGCGAGCGCGTCCAACGCGCGAGCAGGGTCGCCCAGAGTCCGTGGAGCTATGGGGATTCGAACCCCAGACCTCCTCCATGCCATGGAGGCGCGCTACCAACTGCGCCATAGCCCCTTGTTGGGTGTCGGTCGGGTTTCCCCGGCGACGTGGTCGAGTCTATCGGATTTCGGGGGGTGGCGTGACCGGCGGCGGTGTCGGGCGGCCCACACCGCCGCGGCGGGTCAGCGGACCTGGACGGGGAGGGGGTGGGTGTGGCCGAGGGTGAAGCAGCCGGCGACGAGGAGGAGGGTGGTGGCGATGAGGAGGACGTCCCAGCGGTCGGCGCGCAGGTGGGCGAGGCGGATGCGGCGGCCGGCGGGGTGTTCGGCGGCGTAGGTGAACCCCTTGGTCTCCAGGGCCTCCACGGTGGTGCGGGTGCGCTTGGCGGTGTTGAGCATGAGCGGGTAGAACGCGGCGACGACGGTGGTGGCCAGCCGTACGACGGCCCGCCACCCCAGGAACCCGGGTGGGGGCGGCGGTGCGGCGCGGAGCCGGTGGCCGTCGACGACGGTGTGGAACTCCTCCATGAGGACGGGCAGCATCCGGTACCCGTAGCTCACCCCGAACGCGACCATGGCGGGTGCGTGCAGGGCCAGCAGGGCGTCGGACAGTTTCTCGGGGTCCAGGGACACGAACGCGGCCATGCTGGCGAGGCTGACGGTGGCGAGTTTGAGGGTGAGTTCGGCCAGGGCCAGCACGGTGCCGAGGTCGCCGCCGAAGAACCAGGAGGCGAGGAGCACGTACACGCTCTCCAGGACGAATCCGATGAGGAACAGTCCGAGGATGAGCGGCCCGACCCGGCTGAGGACGACGGCGGCGGCGCACACGAGGAACAGTCCGGTGAGCACGGTGAGGTCGTGGGTGAGCCAGGGCACGACGGCGAAGATCAGGTACCACCCGATGACGAAGCGCGGGTCGCGGGAGGCGAGGAGTCCGCCGCGGGTGGCGTAGGCGGTGCGCAGGAGTTCGAGTTTGACCCACTCGACGGAGAGGGTGTCCCGTTCCCTGCGTTCGCGGCGCCGTTCAGTGGTGGCCATCGGTGGTCCTCCGTCCGGTGGTGGCGGGTCCGCGGTCGAGGAGGTCGGCGACGGACAGCGGGGGCGGTTCCAGGCCGAGTTCGAGGCCGAGCCGGACGATCTGGGGCGGGACGAGTCCGGCCGCGGCCATGAGCGCGGGGTCGGCGAACAGGTCCGCCGGGGTGGTGTCGGCGGCGATGCGGCCGCCGTCCAGGACGATGACGCGTTGCGCCCAGGCGGCGACGAGGTGCATGTCGTGGGTGGCGACGACGGTGCAGCGGATGGTGTCGGCGAGCGCGTCGAGCATGGCGATGACGGCGTCGCGGCTGGCGGTGTCGAGGCTGGAGGTGGGTTCGTCCAGGAGCAGGAGGGCGGGGCGCACGCCCAGGCCGATGCCGAGGGTGGCGCGGCGCTGCTGGCCGCCGGAGAGCAGTCGGCCGTCGCGGTCGGCGAGGCCGGTGAGGCGGATGCGTTCCAGGATGGTGTCCACCAGGGCGTCGGTGTCGGGGACGCCGCGGGCGGCGGGGAACATGGCGATGTCCTCGCGCACGCTGTCCTTGAGGAACATCTGCTCGGGCCGCTGGTAGAGGTGGCAGACCCGGTCGGCGAGGTCGGCGGGGCGCACGGTGCGGGTGTCGACGCCTTCGACGCGGACGGTTCCGGTGCGGGGCACCTTGAGGCCGGTGAGCAGGCGCAGGAGGGTGGATTTTCCGGCCCCGTTGCCGCCGACCAGGGCGACGCGTTCGCCGGCGCGCAGGGTGAGGTCGACGCCGCGCAGCACGGGGGTGAGTCCGCCGCCGACCTCCCGGTACCCGTGGTGGACGCCGATGAGTTCGGCCACGGTCTCCCCGGGCGGCGGGGCCGCCGGGGCCGGGGCGGCCCCGCCCAGCGGCACCCCGCGCAGTGCCCGGGCGGCTTCGGGGACGGTGAGCGGGACCGGGGCGTCGGGGGCCAGGGCGCGTACGGCGTGGGCGATCTGCGGGGCGGGGATGCCGTGCCGGTCGAGTTCGTCGTGCCGTTCCAGGGCCTGGCGCACCGGCAGGTGCCACACGGGCGCCCCGTCGGCCATGAGGACCACCGAGCGGGCGTACCGGGCGACGAACTCGGCGTGGTGCTCGATGACGACGACGGTGGTGCCGAGCCGGGTGTTGAGGTCGGTGAGCGCCTCGTAGATCCGTTCGGCGCGGGCGGGGTCGAGTTCGGCGACGGGTTCGTCCACCACGATGACCTCGGGCCGCAGGGCGAGCACGGAGGCCAGTGCCACCAGGTGCTGCTGCCCGCCGGAGAGCTGCCAGGTGAACCGGTCGGCGAGGTGGGAGACGCCGAGCAGCTCCATGGCCTCCTCGGTGCGTTCGGCGTGGTCGGCGAGCCCGAAGTTGACGGGGGCGAAGGACACCTCGTCGCGGACGGTGGGCCGCACCAGCTGGTTGCCGAAGTCCTGGTAGACGTATCCGACCAGGTGGGAGAGGGCGGCGACGGAGGCGGTGCGGGTGTCGGTGCCGCAGACCCGCACGGTCCCGTCGAAGGTGCCCGACCAGTAGTGCGGGACGAGCCCGTTGAAGGTCTTGCACAGGGTGGTCTTGCCGGAGCCGTTGCCGCCGATGACTGCGGTGATGTCGCCGCGTTCGACGCGCAGGTCCACGCCGGTCAGCGTGTCCCGGTCGGCGCCGGGGTAGCGGAAGCGCAGGCCCTGGACCTGGACGGCGGGTGCGCCGGGGTCGCCGCCGCTCACCGCTCCTCCGCCGTGTCCCCGGCGGTCTCGGCGTCCCCGGCGATCCCGGTGGCCCCGGTGTCCCGGGCGGCCCCGGTGTCCCGGGCGGCCCCGGTGTCCTGGGCGGCGCGCTCGCGGCGGGAGTGGACGACGAACCGGACCGCCATGACCAGGGCGGCCAGCACGATGACCGCGGCCGACACCCCGATCCACAGGAACCGCCGCCCGTACTGCTCCACGAAGTCGGGCTCCCACACCCCGAAGTTGTCGAAGATCTCGGAGGTGAACGCCGCGATCATCGACACGAACGCCAGCACCAGGGCCAGCAGCAGGAACGCGCCGGTGCCGCGCTCGGCCAGCGCGTGGGGCCGGGCGGGGTCGCGCGGGGCCAGGCCGAGCAGGGGTTCGATCTTGCCGTACAGCCGGGGTGCCAGCGCCATCGCGGGCAGGGCGCCGAAGAGGACGCCGCTGATGACCAGCTCGGTGGTGAACCCGACGCCCTCCAGCAGCAGGATCGACTCGGGCAGGCCGGGCACGAACTCGGCGTCCTCGACGCCGACCATCACCTTGCCGATGTCGACGACGGCCGACAGCAGCTTGTCGACGAACACGACGGTGACCCCGGCCAGGAACAGCTGCCCGCGGCGGCGCGGGTCGCGGACCAGGCAGCCGGCGATGTACACGCCCAGGAACATCTGGAGGTAGCCCTCCAGTTCGCCGATGCCGGAGAAGTCGCCCATGAGCAGGTCGACGAAGACGATCTCGCCGAGCGGGGCGCCCAGGGCGGCGTAGAGGGGGTGGAACAGGGAGGCCATGACGACCGGGACGAACGCCAGGTAGGACACGGACAGCTCGACCGGGCCGAGCCGGATCTCGGGCAGGACCTCGGTGATGATGTTGGCGAGCCCGAACAGCGTCATGCTCAGCACGAAGATCATGAGCTTCTGCCCGGAGTTGAGCTCCGGGGGCCGGGAGGGTTCGCGGACGTCGAGGGGCCCGGGGTCGTGGGCGGGGGTGGCGGCCATGGTGCTTCGACCTTTCGGCGGGGGGATGGGAGGTGGGGGGGGTACGGGGATCCCCGGGTGCGGGGGTCGCCCGGGTGGCGGGAGGCCCGCTCAGGTGGCGAGGGGCACCGGGGCGCCCGTCCACAGCCGGAGCAGGTCGCCCATCTCGTCGATGACGTGGTCGGGGCGCAGCAGCGGGTCGTCGCCGGCCACCGCCGCGTCGATCTGCTCGTCGGAGGCCGAGCCGCCGCGGACGATGACCGCGGTGCCCACGCCCGCCCGGCGGGCGGCGGCGGTGTCCCGCCAGGGTTTGTCGCCCACGAACCAGGTCCGCGCCGGGTCGGCGTCCAGGGCGGTGAGGGCGGAGCGGACGGTGGCGGGGTCGGGTTTGCGGTGGCCCAGCTCGTCGGAGTACACGTGGGCGCCGATGAGGTGGGCGATGCCGAACCTGTCGAGTTCGTCGCGGACGGCGCGCCCGCACACGGTGTTGGAGACGACGGCGACGGGGATGCCCCGCTCGGCGCAGTGCTCCAGGACCTCGCGGACGCCGCCGCGCATCCGGGCCAGGCTCTTGGAGTCGGCGTACTCCAGGGTGAGCCGGGCGGATTCGGCGTACAGGAAGGCGCGGACGCGTTCGGGCAGGTCGCGGCCGACCATGTCGTGCCAGAACTCGCGCGGGGTGATCTCGGGGAGCGGCCCGTCCTGGTCGTGGTCGTTCTTCCAGGCGCGGTAGCGGTCGCGGCCGGCGCGCACCAGCGCCAGCATGTCCTCGGTGGTGGTGGCGTAGCCGACGCGTTCCAGGCGGCGGGCCAGGGAGGCGGCGAAATCGCGCTGGACGTCGGGGGTGGCGTTGGAGACGGCGATGACCCCGCCCTGGTCGAGTAGGAGCGCGCCGGGCTCGCCCGGGCCCGGGTCGCGGCGCACCGCGGGGGCGCCGTGCGCCCGGGGGCGGACCACCCGGACGGGGCCCTCCTCCCCGGCCGCCCCGGTCTCTCCCGACCCGGCCTCCCCGGCGGGCCGCGCCTGGGCGGGGACGGGGTCGGCGGGCTGTTCCGGAACGCTGCGCCAGAGCGGGTCCACCAGCCCCTCGGGGGTGTCGAAGACCGCGTCGGCGCTCTCCCGCACCGGGTAGGGCGGGGTGTCGGTGTGGTGGTGGCGGGTGAGGACGACGGCGGCGGCCCCGGCGCGCCGCCCGGCGACCACGTCGCGGTCCTGGGTGTCGCCGACGTACCAGCAGTGTTCGGGGACGGTGCCCAGGGCGCGGGCGGCCAGGGCGATCATCTCCGGGTGGGGTTTGCGGATGCCGACCTCGTCGGAGTACACCTGCACGCCCACCTGGTCCTCCAGCCCGGCCTCGCGCAGCAGCGACCGGTGGGCGCGGCCGGAGTGGGCGTTGGAGACGATGCCCACGCGCACGCCCAGGGTGC
>NZ_JBJJBV010000334.1:0-6626 GCF_045446735.1 Nocardiopsis protaetiae | reverse complement strand
GGGTGAAGGAGAGCCGTTCGGCGGCGGCGGCGATGGATCCGGCGTGCGCGATCTCCACGAGCACGCGCAGGCGGTTGGCGTCGAGCACGGCGGCCCCCTTTTGAGACAGATGTCGGTGCAAAGTTCTGCTTATGGATCTTTAGCAGACCCAACTTTAAGTTAATGGTGAGTAGCGGCAGCATGGTGCCATGACCACGACCGCGCACGCCGTGCCCACGGCCACCGACGTCCGTGCCGCCGCCGAACGCATCGCGCCCTACGCCCGCCGCACCCCGGTGATGCACACCGAGGTCGACGGCAGGCCCGTCACCCTGAAGCTGGAGCACCTCCAGCTCACCGGCGCGTTCAAGCTGCGCGGCGCGCTCAACGCCCTGCTCGGCGGGGACCCCGCCGACCGGGTGATCACCGCCTCCGGCGGCAACCACGGGCTGGGGGTGGCCACCGCCGCCCGCCTGCTCGGGGTGCGCGCCACCGTCTACGTGCCCGAGACCGTCCCCGAGGCCAAGGCGGCGCCGCTGGCCGCCACCGGCGCCGAGGTCGTCCGGGTGGGCGAGCACTTCGCCGTGGCGGCCGAGGCCGCCCGGGCGCACGCCGACCGGGAGGGCATCCGCTACCTGCACGCGTTCGACGACCCGCTGGTGGTCGCGGGCCAGGGCACCCTGGGCCTGGAGATCGCCGCCGACGCCCCCGAGTGCGACAGCATCGCGGTGGCCGTGGGCGGCGGCGGCCTGGTCGCCGGGGTGCGGCTGGGCGCGGGCGGGCGCGAGGTCGTGGGCGTGGAGCCCGAGGGCTGCCAGAGCCTGCACGCGGCGATGGCCGCGGGGCAGCCGGTCCAGACCCAGGTGGACTCGGTGGCGTCGTCCGCGCTGGGCGCGCCGACGCTGGGGCGGGTGCCGTTCGAGGTGCTGAGCGAGCACCCGGTCACCCGGACGCTGGTGAGCGACGCCGAGATCGTCGCCGCCCAGGACCGGCTGTGGTCGGAGTTCCGCATCGCCACCGAACCCGCCGCGGCGGTGCCCTTCGCCGCCTGGCTGGCCGGCCGGGTGCCGGGCGAGCGCCCCTGCCTGGTGGTGTGCGGGGCCAACGCCCGCTGGGACCGGGTGAACTGACCCCGGCGGACCCGGCCGACAGGGCCGCCGCGGGCGCGGGGGCGCCGCGGCGGGCGTGAAAGGCTGGCCCCATGGAGAACGCACCCGTGGACCGCACCGCCGCCCTGCGCCTGTGGGAGGAGTACCGGTCGGCCCGGCCGGACCTGGCCACCGATCCGGAACCGCCGAGCGCGGAGTACTTCGGCGACCACCCCGAGCTGACCGAGGAGCTGCTGGGGCTGGTCCTGGCCGGGACAAAGCGGGCCACCGCCGCTCTGGTCGCCGAGTTCGCCGCCGCGGGCGACCCTCTGCCGCGGGTGGGCGGCCACTGGATCGCCTGCGACTCGGCGGGGCGCCCGCGGGTGGTGCTGCGCAGCACCGGGCTGCGGCTGGGCGGGTTCGCGAGCGCGGACGCGGCGTTCGCCCGCGACGAGGGCGAGGGCGACCTGTCGCTGGAGTACTGGCGCGAGGGGCACCTGCGGTACTGGAAGCGCGTGTGCGCCGGGCTCGGCCTGGAGTGGAGCGAGGAGCTGGAGATCGTCTTCGAGCGGTTCGCGGTGGTCTGGCCGCCGGAGCACGCCGACCGCTGACCGGTTTTCGCGGAGTCCGAGGGGTCCCGCGGGCCCCGCGGGGCCCAATTCCCGGACCGGCACCGAACGCGGCGGCGCGGAGTGGAATTCCGTTCCATGACAACGGATGAATGCGCTCCGCGGTTCGCCCTCTCGCGGTCTCGATCGGGAGAAGAATGCCCGGGCCGCCGCAGCGCTGCGACCAGTGCTTTCACACCCGTCACACCGGAACTGCGACGGGAACGGGGATCCACCGGAAAGATCCGATCGCGGCCCCGGGTTCCGGTCCTTCCGAATATGCGAAGAAGAGGTTTTTTCCGTAATATTCCGATCCGAATGCACGGCGGCCGCATCCCACCCGGGGAATCGGCCACACGGTCGTTCACCCCACCCCTCTCGCCCTCCCCATCCCCGCTCACCCCATCCCCCGGTAACCCAGTACAGAGAGAAGCAGCCGTGTCCTTCGAGATCGTCGGAACCGAGGGTGCCCTGTGCGGGCACCGCTTCCCCGTCGGCGACGCGCCCCTGACGTTCGGCCGCCACACCGACAACACCGTGGTCTTCCCCGGCCGGGCGGTCTCCCGGTTCCACGCCGAGCTGCGGCGCGAGGGGGAGAACCACGTCCTGCGCGACCGGGGCAGCAGCAACGGCACCCTGGTCAACGACGAGCGGATCACCGAGCACCTGCTGCTGCCCGGCGACCTGATCAGCATCGGCGAGGAGACCTTCCGCTGGGAGGCCGCCGAGACCCCCGGGGCGCCCTCCGACCTGCCGGTGACCCAGATGTTCGTCCGGCCCGAGGTGTTCGCCGGGCCCGTCCTCAACGTCGCCGTCTCCGGTGGCGGCCCCGTCGGGCTGTCCTTCGCCCTGCTGCTGGACCACCTGCTGGGCCCGCAGGTGTCGGTGACCGTGTACGACGCCCGCTGGACCCGCGAGGGAGACCGGGTGGTGTGGAAGAACGAGAAGCAGGGCAACGTCCGGCGCCGCCAGGTCGTGACGATCCAGAGCCGCCAGTTCCTCAACCTGTCCGAGGAGATGCGCGAGCGGCTGTTCGCCCCCGGCGAGTACACCGAGATGTGGCCCTCGGGCGCCGACTCCATCAGCGGCCTGGGCCCGCGCAACATCCGCATCTCGCGCATCGAGGACGTGCTGCTGGAGATGTGCGGCGAGCGACCCGGCCGCATCCGGCTGGTCCCGGAGAAGTACGACGTGACCGTGCCCGGGGCGCTGGACGACCTGCACGTGCTGGCCGTGTGCGAGGGGTCGCGCTCGCGCACCCGCGAGCACTTCACCGGCAGGTTCGGCCAGGCCGACAAGGGCATCTACTCGCTGGACGGCGAGCACGTCGAGGACGTGGTGCTGGGTCTACAGGTCAAGTCGTCCCTGTCGGACCCGGCGACCGTGCTGCTGACCGTGGCCCAGAACCGGTTCCTGCTCAACTCGCTGCGCGGCGAGGGGTTCCTCAACATGCGCCTCACCGACGAGGAGGCGCAGGAGGTCGTGGGCATCGACCCGGTCCGCCGGTCGTTCGAGGAGTGCATCGGTTCGCGCCCGTGCGTCATGGGCCGCGACGAGGAGGGCGACTTCACCTGCTCCACCCACAGCACCCTGTTCCTGCCGGCCCTGGTCAAGGGGTCCAGGCTGTGGAAGCGGGTGCGCCAGGGACTGGCGTTCTTCGGGGTGGCCGAGGAGGACCTGCGCGCCGTCACCGCGTTCCGGCTGAGCATGGTGCAGCGGCCGCGGTTCACCGCCCAACTGCGGGCCGCCACGCCGTCCTCGCCGGGCACCTACGGGTTCCTGCTGGGGGACGCCGCCAACGCCATCCACTTCTGGCCCGGGCGCGGCCTCAACAGCGGGCTGGCCTCGGCGATCTCGCTGGCCCGCTCGCTCAGCAGCGCCTGGAACGGGCGCCCCTTCCGGGACGCGGACTTCATCCGCCACGAGGCGGCCATGTCGATGCTCCAGTACCGGCACAAGAGCCGGGCCTGGAAGGCGATGGTCACCAGCGACGCGGACGGGGTGACGAGCACGGTCAAGGGGCTGATCGGCCGGAGCCTGGCCGAGGAGGGTGCCGGGCGGGAGGCCAACACCGAGACGCTCATGGAGCGGCTGGGGTCGATCCGGGACCGGCTGGCGAACCGGATCGAGGGGCTGCCCGACGACGAGTCGCTGCGCGCCCACCTGGCCGGGCTCACCGACGAGACCCTGCGCTCCCTGGTCGCCGGAGGGCCGTGGGACACGCTGACCGTGGGCGGCGAGGAGGTCGACATCGACATCTTCTACCGCGAGGAGGCCGCCCAACCGGCGCGGGCGTGACATCCGGACGGGCCGGGGGCGCCGCCGGACGCGACCGCGAACGTGACCGGAAGTATGCCCTGCTCGTCCGTGTCGTCCCTGTTCAGTGACCTGTGGCACTCTCCATACTGGAACCGCTCATTACCCATGGGTCACCCTTACATTGGGTTTCGACCACCACCCGGAGTGAGGGAGACCACGTGCTCTACGATGTGCTGCGGCAAACGGCGTCGCTCCTGGCCCGATCCCTGTGCCGCCCGACCATCGAGGGCCGCGAGAACGTCCCCACCACCGGGCCGGTGCTGCTGGCCAGCAACCACCTGTCGTTCGTGGACAGCGTGGTGATCCCGCTGTCGGTGACCCAGCGCCGGGTGCGGTTCCTGGCCAAGAGCGACTACTTCGAGGGCAGGGGGATCAAGGGCAGGGTCACCGGCACCGTGTTCGGCGCGCTGGGGGCCATCCCGGTGGAGCGCGGCAACGCGCGCGACGCCCTGCTGTCCCTGGACGTGATGCTGGAGCGGCTGCGCGAGGGCGAGGCCTGTGTGATCTACCCCGAGGGCACCCGCTCCAAGGACGGCCGCCTGTACCGGGGGCGCACCGGGGTGGCGCACCTGGCCCTGGAGTCCAAGGCCCCGGTGGTCCCGGTGGCGGTGGCGGGCACCCAGGAGGTCCAGCCCATCGGGGCGTCGATGCCGCGGCCGCGCCCCTTCACGGTGCGCTTCGGCGAGCCGCTGGACTTCTCCACCGGCTACGACCACCTGGCCCCGGGCAAGGCCCGCCGCCAGATCACCGACCGGGTGATGGACGCGATCCACGCCCTGTCCGGCCAGGAGCGGGCCGACCACTACAACTCCCTGAGCGGCCACTGAGCCCGGATCCGGGCACGTCCCGGTACGGACGTCTCCGGGCCCGGTGACCATCGGGTGACCGGCGGCGGCCCGGTGCAGGCGAACGCGGCCCGCCGCCGCGCCCCCCGGCGACCGGGTCGGCCCGGTGGGTGAGCGGCAGCGACCGCGCCCCGGGCACCGCCCCCGACGGCCCGGCACGGGCGCGACTCGCAGCCACCCCCGCTCCACCGGTCAGCGTCGGGAGCGGGCCAGGAGTGCCAAGCCGATAGCGGCCGCGGCCATGGCCGCGCCCAGGGCGGTCCAGGCCCAGGCCCCGGCGGCGAGCACGAACGGGAGCAGCAGCGCCGTTCCGGCGATGCGCGCCACCGAGCCCGCCATCTGGAACACCGCCTGGTGGCGGCCCTGGAGCGCCGCCGGGACATCGCGCAGCGCCAGGTGCCAGGCGGGCGGGCCGCCCGCGACCTCGCCGACGGTGAGCAGCACGATCCCCGCCAGGATCAGGCCGGTGGCCGCGACCGGACCGCCCGACGCGGCCGCCCCGAACAGCACGCACCCGCCCAGGAGCGCGGCGGCCGCCCACAGCGCCGACCGGGAGGCCGCGGCGTCGGAGACGACGCGGTCGGCCCAGCGGCGCTGGAGGGCCAGGACCAGCACCGTGTTCAGGCCCAGGGCCAGGGCCGGGACCCAGCCCGGGGCGCGGGTCCCCTGGACCGCCCACAGCGGCAGGATCACCGACAGCACCGGCAGGCACACCTGCACCACCGAGGTCAGCGCGGTGACCGCGAGCAGGCGCCGGTCGGCCAGGGCGGACAGGATCCGCCGGTCGCGGCCGACTCCCGGACCCGGGGCCGGGTCGGCGGGCATGCCCGCCAGCAGCAGCGCGCAGCCGAGCACCACCAGCGCCCCGCCCCCGTACAGCAGCACGAACCCGGCGGCGGCGTCCGCGGCCAGGACCAGCGCGCCCAGCAGCGTTCCGGCGCCCATGCCCGCGTTCAGCAGGGTGTGCATGCGCCCCCGGGCGGCCACCCGCCGCTCGGGCGCGACCCGGGCGGCCACCACCGCCTGGCGGGAGGCGCCCAGCCCCGTCTGGGCGACCACGAAGGCGACCGCGCCCACCGCGTACGACCACGGTCCGTCCGCCACCGTGTAGACGGCCAGGGACGCCGCCACCAGGCAGGTGAACCCGATCGCCGCCCGCCGGGCCCCCACCGCGTCGGTCAGGGCGCCCAGCGGCACGGCGGCCGCCAGGGCGAGCAGGTTGGCGGCGCCCAGGACCAGGCCGATCCAGGCGACCGGCAACCCCACCCGGGTGCCGAAGTACAGCACCGCGGTCGCCAGGACCGCTCCGTCGACGATCGCGCCGACCGCCTGCGCGGCGTACATCCGCCGCAGGCCCAGGTCCCCGCGCGGGGTGGTGGCCCCGGCGGGCCGTGTCCGTGTGTCCATGGACCGAGGCTACGGAGGCAGCAGCCCACCGCTACAGTGCGATTCCATGGAGAGAACATGGGCCATTTCCGGGATCGACCTGCACGTGGAGGTCTCCGGGAGCCGGGTGGCCCGCTCCCTGGAGCGGGCGCTGCGCGCCGCCGTCGCCGAGGGCCGCCTGCCCGCCGGGACCCGGCTGCCGTCCTCACGAACGCTCGGCGCCGACCTGGGGATCGCCCGCAACACGGTGGCGGAGGTGTACGGGCGGCTGGTCGCCGAGGGCTGGCTCCAGGCGCGGGTGGGCGCGGGCACCTGGGTGGCCCGCCGCCCCGGTCCGCCGCCCGCCGGGGCCGACGCCGAGCCAGCGCCGCCGCCCGCCCTGGACCTGCGCGGCGGCATCC
>NZ_JBJJBV010000333.1:0-6554 GCF_045446735.1 Nocardiopsis protaetiae | reverse complement strand
CGGAGGACACCGGACCGCCCGGTCGCCCGATACCGCCGGGGCCCGCCGCGCGCGAGGCTCGGTGGTATGAGCGCAAACGTGATCGAGGCCTCGGGCCTCCTCAAGAAGTACGGCGACCACACCGCCGTCGCGGGGGTGGACCTGTCGGTCCCCCGCGGCGAGGTCTTCTCGCTCCTGGGCCCCAACGGCGCGGGCAAGTCCACCACGGTCGAGATCCTGGAGGGCTTCCGCCGCCGCGACGGCGGCACCGTCCGGGTGCTCGGCACCGACCCCCAGGGCGCGGGCCGGGCCTGGCGGGCCCGGATCGGCATCGTGTGGCAGCAGGAGACGATGCTGCCCAAGGTGCCGGTGCGCGAGGTCCTGCGGCACTTCGCCGGGCACTACCCCGCCCCGCACGGCGTCGACGCCACCCTGGAGCTGGTCGGCCTGGCGGAGAAGGCCCGCGCCCTGCCCGAGTCCCTGTCGGGGGGCCAGCGGCGCCGCCTGGACGTGGCCCTGGGCATCATCGGCGGACCCGAACTCCTCTTCCTCGACGAGCCCACCACCGGTTTCGATCCCAAGGCGCGGCGCGACTTCTGGGGGCTGATCCGGAACCTGGCCGAGCAGGGCACCACGATCCTCCTCACCACCCACTACCTGGAGGAGGCCGAGGCCCTCGCCGACCGGGTGTGCGTCCTGGCCGGGGGCCGGGTGCGGGCGCTGGGCACCCCCGACACCCTGGGCGGCCGGGCCACCGCGCAGGCCACCGTGAGCTGGTCCCGGGACGGGGCGCGGCACGAGATCCGCACCGACGAGCCCACCCGCGCGGTCGCCGAGCTGGCCGCGGGGTTCGACGGGGAGGTCCCCGAGCTGCGCGTGCACCGGCCCACCCTGGAGGAGGTCTACCTGGGGCTGATCGAGGAGGCCGACGGCGGGGACGCGGAGGACGCCGGGAACGGCGGGAACACGACCGTCGCCGGGAACGGCGGCGGCGAGCGGACGGAGGCCCTGGCATGAGCGGCACCCTCGGCGACACCACCGTGATCCGCGACGCCCGGCTGCCCGGAACGCTCCGCGTGGGCCTGTCCCGGGGATGGCTGGAGATCCGGTCCTTCGCCCGGGAGTGGGAGAGCGTGGTCTTCACGTTCGCCCTGCCCGCGCTGATCCTGACGATGTTCGCGGCGATCTTCGACGGGCTGTTCGACGTCGGCATGCCCGCCGTCGACTACTACCTGCCCGGCCTGTTCGCCATGGGCCTGATGTCGGTCAGCTTCCAGACCCTGGGCGCGGGGATCGCCACCGAACGCGACCAGGGCGGGCTGCGCCGGCTGCGCGGCACCCCGATGCCGCCCGCCGCCTACTTCCTGGGCAAGACCCTGCTGGTGTTCTTCCTCGCCCTGGGGCAGGCCGTGCTGCTGCTCGGGGTGGCCGCGCTGGTCTTCGACGGCGCCCTGCCCGACACCGCCGCCGACTGGTTCACGGTGGCCTGGGTGCTCGTCCTGGGCACGATCGCCTGCTCCCTGCTGGGCATCGCGGTCAGCTCGCTGGCCCGTACCGCGCAGGCGGCGTCCACCATCGTGGTGGTGCCGTTCCTGGCCCTGCAGTTCACCTCCGGGGTGTTCGTACCGGTGGCCGTGCTGCCCGACGGGGTGCTGGCCGTCGCCTCGCTGTTCCCGCTGCTGTGGATGGCGCAGGGCATGCGGGCCGCGTTCTACCCGGACGGGATGGCCGCGTTCGAGCCCTCCGGGGCGTGGGACCTGCACATGGTCGCGCTGGCCCTGGGCGCCTGGTGTGTGGTGGGCTTGGTGCTGGTACTGCTGACGTTCCGGTGGAAGACGCGGAAGGACGGGTGATGGCCGTGGCGGCGGGGGCTCCGGCTCGGGATCCGGCGCAGGGCCCGGCGCGGGAGGCGGCGCGGGACGCGGAGGCGGGGGCTCCCGCGCGGGACGCGGCGGGGCCCCTGCCCGACCAGCACCACGCCTGGGAGCTGAACAGCGGCTGGTACGTCTACGTGACGGGGGCGCTCGCGATCGCCGCGACGGTGGGGGTGGTGTCCGGGACGGGGACCCGCGCCTGGGTATCCGCCGCGCTGCTGGTCGGCACCGCCGTCCTGTACCTGGCCGTCGGCAGGCGCCTGTACCGGGAGGACCGGTACGGGAGCGGGTCGGCGATCGCCTTCTCGCTGACCGTGGCGGCCCTGGTCACCGTCGCGGTGACCCTCACCCCCGACACGACCTTCTGCCTGTTCGCGGTGGCACCCATGTGCTTCATGACGGCCGGGTCGGCGTTCGGCGCGGTGTCGGTCGGGACCATCATGTTCGTCCCCGCCGCCATTCGCCTGGCCACCGGCCAGGTCGAGGCGGGCACCGCCCTGGTGGGCATCGGGATCAACCTGGTCATCATCGGCTTCGCCCTGTGGTTCGGCCGCTGGTTCGAGAGGGTGATCGAGGAGAGCTACGAGCGCTCCCTGCTCATCCGCCAGCTCCGGGAGAGCCGGGCCGAGGCCGCCCGGCTGTCGGAGGAGACCGGCGCCCTGGCCGAGCGGGAGCGCCTGGCGCGGGAGGTGCACGACACCCTCGCCCAGGGGTTCACCAGCATCATCGCCCTCACCCAGGCCGTGGAGTCGGAGCTGGACACCGATCCCGGCCTGGCCCGCCGCCACCTGGCGCTGATGCGGGAGACCGCGGCGGAGAACCTCGCCGAGGCGCGCGCCATGGTGGCCGCCCGCCGCCCCGTGCCCCTGGGCGAGGACACCCTGGAGGCGGCGCTGGAGCGCATCGGGGCGCGGCTGGGCACCGAACTGGGCGTGCCCGTCACCGTGGAGGTCCAGGGCACCCCGCGGGAGCTGCCCGGCGACCTCCAGGTGTGCCTGCTGCGCACCGCCCAGGAGGCGCTGGCCAACGTCCGCAAGCACGCCGGGGCCGACCGGGTGGCCCTCACCCTGGCGCACACCGACGTGGGCACCCGGCTCACCGTCACCGACGACGGGCGCGGCTTCGACCCCGCCGTCCCGGCGGCGGGCAACGGGCTGCCGGGCATGCTGCACCGGGCGCGCGCGGTGGGCGGCGGCCTGGACGTGGACAGCAGGCCGGGCGGGGGCACCACGATCCGCCTGACCCTGCCCGAACCGGAGGAAGAGGGGGAGGCGCCGTGATCCGGGTCCTGCTGGTCGACGACCACCCGGTGGTCCGCGAGGGCATCCGCGGGATGCTCGCCGCCGAGGCGGACCTCGACATCGTCGGCGACGCCGCCTCGGGCCCCGAGGCGCTGGCCCGGGTCGCCGAGCTGGCCCCCGACGTGGTCCTGATGGACCTGCGCATGCCGGGCGGGGACGGGGTGGCCGCCACCGAGCGCATCACCGCCGACCACCCCCGGACGCACGTCCTGGTGCTGACCACCTACGACACCGACACCGACATCCTGCGCGCGGTGGAGGCCGGGGCCACCGGCTACCTGCTCAAGGACACCCCGCGCGCCGACCTGGCCGAGGCGGTGCGCGCGGCCGCGCGCGGCGAGACCGTGCTGACCGGGCGGCTGGCCGGCAAGCTCGTCACCGGGATGCGCAACCGCTCCGCACCGGCCGGTCCGGCGCTGTCCCCGCGCGAGGTCGAGGTGCTGCGCCTGGCCGCCGAGGGGGCGACCAACGCGGCGATCGGCCGCGCCCTGCACATCAGCCCGACCACGGTCAAGACGCACCTGATGCGCGTATACGAGAAACTGGGCGTGGGCGACCGGACGGCGGCCGTCAGCCGGGCGATCCGCCAGGGGCTGCTGCCGGGTTCCTGACCCGGGGGTCCCGGGCCGGGGACGGGAGCCCTGGGCCGGGGGTTCCGGGCGGAGGTCCCGGTCGGGGCCCCGGACCGGGGATCCCGGCGGTCCCGGGGATGTCAGGGACGTCCCGGGGTTCCTCCCCGATGCGGGGGAGGGTGGCCTGCCGACAGAATCGGAATATGGTGGAGACGATGAGCGAGATCACACCCCCCGACCCCGGTCGGATGCGCGCCTCCGACGCCGATCGCGACGCGGTGGCGCACCGACTCCAGGAGGCCTTCGCCGAGGGCCGCCTGGACCCCGACGAGCACAGCGAGCGCTTGGACGCGGTGTACCGCGCCAAGACGATCGGCGAGCTCGTCCCCCTCACCCAGGACCTGCCGGCCGCGGCCGGCGCGTCCGCACCCGCCGTCCCCACCCCCGGCGACTTCCGGTCCCCGCGCCCCATCTACGGCGCCGACCGGATCGTCGACCAGGCGCCGACCAGCCACAGCGCGATCGCCGTCATGGGCGGTGCCGACCGCTCCGGCAGCTGGGTCCTCCCGGAGAACTTCTTCTCCTTCGCCCTCATGGGCGGTATCGAACTGGACCTGCGCGAGGCCCGGTTCACGGCGCGGGAGACCACCATCTGGACCACCGCGATCATGGGCGGGATCGGCATCATCGTGCCCGACGACATCCAGGTCCGCGTGCACGGCCTGCCCATCATGGGCGGTTTCGGCGTGGAGGAGGGGACCCCGAGCGTAGTGGAGCCCGGCACGCCGGTCGTGCACATCCGCGGTCTGGCCGTCATGGGCGGGGTGGGAATCGAGTACCGCAAGCGCAAACACCAGAAGAAGCGGGGCGAGATCGAGGAGTAGGCCGGCCGGGACCGGGGGGCGGTCCGGGCCGGGGGCGAGGGGTGGCCGGGGGGCGCGGGATCCGCGCCCCGTCGGACGTTCGGGCCCCGTGGGTCCGGGCCTGCCGGGTTGGACGTTCGAGCCTCTCAAAGCAGACAATCCAACCACAGTGATCACGGAAACGTAAGACCTGTGGCTGATTGTGGCAACCTGCCGCGGGGTGCTTGCCCTGGGCGGACGAACAGTGACAGTGTGCAGCGATACCTCGCCTACCCCACCCCGGGTGTCCATCCCCCGACACGGCGGTGGACTCCCCCGTACACCGGAGGAACATCGTTGAGCACACCCCACAGACGACGGGCGGCCGTAGCGGGCTTCACCGCCCTGATCATGGCCGCGGGGGTCCTCGCGGCCTCCCCCGCACACGCGGAGCCCGTGACACAGGCGCGCGGCGGCGATGAGGTCGAGCCGCCGGAGTGGCTGCGCCGCCCGGTCCGGCCCGAGAAGCCGGCCCGCCCCAACATGCCCCAGGAGCCGACGGCGCCTTCTCTGTCGGAGCTGGTGACCGCCGACGCCATCAAGGCGCACATGGAGAACCTCGACACGATCGCCGAGTACAACGGCGGCAACCGGGCCACCAGCACCCCCGGCTACGACGTCGCCGCCCTGTACATCGAGGACCAGCTCAAGCGGGCCGGGTACACGACCTTCCGCCACGAGTACGACTACGAGCTGTGGCGCGAGCAGTCCGACGCGGTGCTGGCGCAGACCGCCCCGGAGGAGGTCGCCTACGAGGGCGGCACCGACTTCTTGACCATGTCGTACTCGAACGCCGGTGACGTGACCGCGCCCGCGGTCGCCGTCGACGCCGGCAGCGCCGACAGCGGCTGCACCGCGGACGACTTCGAGGGCTTCCCCGAGGGCGCGATCGCGATCACGGTGCGCGGGTCCTGCCCGTTCGCCGACAAGGTCGCCAACGCGGCCGCGGCGGGCGCCTCGGCCGCGCTGGTGGTCAACAACGCCGATGAGGTCTTCGCGGGAACGGTCAGCGAGCTGTCCGAGATCCCGGCCATCGGTGTCTCCGGCACCGCGGGGGCCGAGCTGCTGGCGACCGAGGGTCTGGAGCTGCGGGTCAAGGTCGACGCGACCGTGGTGGAGGAGTCGTCCTTCAGCGTGCTCGCGGAGACCGCGGGCGGCCGCGCGGACAACGTCGTGGTCGTGGGCGCCCACCTGGACGGTGTCGAGGACGGGCCGGCCATCAACGACAACGGGTCCGGCACGGCGTTCGTGCTGGAGACCGCGATCCAGCTGGCCACCCAGGACGCCCCCAAGAACAAGGTGCGGTTCGCCTTCTGGGGCACCGAGGAAGAAGGTCTGGTCGGTTCCACGGAGTACGTGGGGAGCCTGACCGACGGCCAGCTCGACGACATCGCGCTGTACCTGAACTTCGACATGATCGGCTCGCACAACTACGCCCGGTTCGTCCTGGACGGGCGGATGGAGCTGCCGGGCTCGGTCGGAGCGCCGTCGGGGTCGGGTGCGATCTCGAAGGTGTTCGAGGACTACTTCGCCGCGCAGGGGCAGGTCAGCGAGCCGGGCGTGCTGAGCGGCCGCAGCGACTACGCCCCGTTCATGGCGGCGGGCATCCCGTCGGGCGGGCTGTTCAGCGGCGCGGACGGGGTCAAGTCGGAGGAGCAGGTGGAGTGGTACGGGGGTACCGCGGGCGAGCAGTTCGACCCGTACTACCACACGGCCGACGACACGCTGGAGAACATCAACTGGGACTCGGTGGCGGACCTGTCGGCGGCGGGTGCGCACGGTGTGGAGTTCCTGGCCAAGAGCACGCTGCCGGTGAACGGGGTGCTGAGCACGTTCGCGACGGCGCAGTTCCCGCGCCTGGGTCACGAGTGGGTGCTGTGACCTGATACCGCGGTACGCGGTATGCGGTGCCGCCGAAAGAGGGGC
>NZ_JBJJBV010000332.1:0-6577 GCF_045446735.1 Nocardiopsis protaetiae | reverse complement strand
TCCGCGAAGAGGACCGCGGCCGAGGCCGCCCCGGCCAAGAAGGCCAGGGCCGAGAAGACCAAGGCCGGAGCGGCCGAGGTCGGGACGGCCCCGGCGAAGAAGGCCGCGGCCGGGAAGACCGCGGCCAAGGCGGCCCCGGCCGAGAAGCCCAGGGCCGCGGCGGCCAAGGGTGGGGCGGCCGCCAAGAAGAAGGCGCCCGCCACCAAGGCACCCGCCACCAGGGCGCGCGCCAAGGCCGCCCCGGCGGGCACGGCGCCCGCGCGCACGGCCCCGGCCCGCGCCGCCGCCGCCGAACCCGACCCGCTGCTCGCCGAGATCGACCGCCTGGTCGACGGCCACCACCACGACCCGCACTCCGTGCTGGGCGTGCACACCCAGGGGCGGGCCACCGTGGTGCGGGTGCTGCGCCCCCACGCCACCGAGGTCCACCTGGAGCTGGGCGGCGGCGAACGGGTGCCGGCCGAGCACCTGCACCGGGGCGTGTTCACCGCCAAGGTGCCCGGAAAGAAGCTGGGCGACCCCGCCGACTACCGGGTCGCCGCCCGCTACGAGGACGGCGCCGAGCACGTGGCCGCCGACCCCTACCGGTTCGCGCCCGTCCTGGGCGACCTGGACCTGCACCTCCTCGGCGAGGGCAGGCACGAGGAGCTGTGGCGGGCGCTGGGCGCGCACACCCGCACCCTGGAGACCGGCGCGGGCGAGGTGTCCGGCACCTCGTTCACGGTGTGGGCGCCCAACGCGCGCGGGGTGCGCCTGATCGGCGACTTCAACCTGTGGAACGGCGTCGGCCACCCGCTGCGCAGCCTGGGCGGCACCGGCGTGTGGGAGCTGTTCGTGCCCGGGGTGGGCGACGGGGCGCTGTACAAGTTCCAGGTGCTGGGCGCCGACGGGCACTGGCGGGACAAGGCCGACCCGATGGCGCGGGCCACCCAGGTGCCGCCGCAGACCGCGTCGGTGGTGACGACCTCCGGGCACGTATGGGCCGACCAGGAGTGGATGGCCGAGCGCAAGGGCGTGGAGCCGCACCGGGCGCCGATGAGCGTGTACGAGGTGCACCTGGGGTCGTGGCGGCCGGGGCTGACCTACACCGAGCTGGCCGACCAGCTCGTCGAGTACGTCACCGAGCTGGGGTTCACCCACGTGGAGTTCCTGCCGGTGGCCGGGCACCCCTTCGACGGGTCCTGGGGCTACCAGGTGACGTCGTACTTCGCGCCCACGCCCCGGTTCGGCTCGCCCGACGAGTTCCGGCACCTGGTGGACTCGCTGCACCGGGCCGGGGTGGGGGTCCTGCTGGACTGGGTGCCCGCGCACTTCCCGCGCGACGAGTGGGCGCTGGCCCGGTTCGACGGCACCGCGCTGTACGAGCACCCCGACCCGCGCCGCGGCGAGCACCCCGACTGGGGGACGCTCATCTTCAACTACGGGCGCACCGAGGTGCGCAACTTCCTCGTGGCCAACGCCCTGTACTGGCTGGAGGAGTTCCACATCGACGGGCTGCGGGTGGACGCGGTGGCGTCCATGCTGTACCTGGACTACTCGCGCGAGGACGGCGGGTGGGAGCCCAACGTGTTCGGCGGCCGGGAGAACCTGGAGGCGATCGACTTCCTCAAGGAGCTCAACACCGTCGTGTACCGGCGCAACCCGCACGCGGTGATGATCGCCGAGGAGTCCACCGCCTACCCGGGGGTGACCCGGCCGGTGGACCACGGCGGGCTCGGGTTCGGGCTCAAGTGGAACATGGGGTGGATGCACGACACCCTGAAGTACGTGGAGAAGGAGCCGGTCCACCGGCGGTACCACCACGACGAGCTGACCTTCTCGATGGTGTACGCCTACAGCGAGAACTACGTGCTGCCGCTGTCGCACGACGAGGTGGTGCACGGCAAGGGTTCGCTGTTCAACCGGCCGCCGGGCGACGAGTGGCAGCGGTCGGCGAACCTGCGGGCGCTGCTGGCGTTCATGTGGTCGCACCCGGGCAAGCAGCTGCTGTTCATGGGCGGGGAGATCGCCCAGGGCGACGAGTGGTCGCACCTGGACGGGGTGCCCTGGTGGCTGCTGCGCTACGACCACCACGCGGGGACGCAGCGGCTGGTCAAGGCGCTCAACGACCTGTACCGGCCGCGCCCGGCGCTGTGGTCGCTGGACACCGACCCGGACGGGTTCCAGTGGCTGGACGGCGCCGACCGCGACGGCAACACGCTCTCCTACCTGCGGCGGGGCGAGGACGGCTCGGCGCTGGTGTGCGCGGTGAACTTCTCGCCGGTGCCGCGCCCGGACTGGCGGATCGGCCTGCCCTGGGCGGGCCGCTGGGACGCGGTGCTCAACACCGACGAGGCCCGGTTCGGCGGCTCGGAGTACCCGGCCCCCGCCCACGTGGAGGCCCAGGTGCAGGAGTGGCACGGGCAGCCGTACTCGGCGCCGGTGACCCTGCCGCCGCTGGGCGCGGTCTGGTTCGAGCACCGGCCCTGATCCCGGTCGTCGGAACGGCCCCGGTCCCCCGCGGACCGGGGCCGTTCCCGTGAAGTCTTCAGAGCAGCTTCTTCAAGTCCTCAGGACCGAGACCGGCGCCTTCGACGATCGACCGCACCGTGGTCCGGTTCAGATCACGGCCACCGTGGGACGGAACAGTCGCCGAGCGGCCATCCGGGTGTACAAGGATCGTGTGGCTGCCCTTCCCCCGTTTGGGCCTCGCCACGAAACCGACCTTCTCCAGGGCCCGGACAAGGCGGTCACCGGTGACCAGCGGATAGTGCGACAGAGGTGCCATCAAGCGACCTCCAGAGCCAGTTCATCGGGAATGCCGATCTCCTCGATGAGCAGGCCCAGGGCCTCTCTCAGGTCGTCCACCGCCTCCTCTCTGGTCTCGCCTTCACCGACCGCGATGGAACCGGGACGCAGACTGGCCGAGGCGGTGAAACCGCCTTCGGGGTTCTCCTCGATCGCGTAATGCACGGTTACAACACGGCTCATGGCAGTCCTTCCTAGGACGGTGCGGCTGCCTCCCATGCTAAACCTCGACGCACTCAGCGTGTCCAAGTTTCCCCAGACCGAACCGGAGAGGTCGGCGGTCGCCGTCCCCCAGACGCTCGTCCATCTCTTCCCCGACCTGGGCGTCGGGCACCTGTGGACCATCGCCGGGTACGACGTGTACGCCAGCCTGGTCGCCACCGGCGTGGCGGCCGCGGCGGCGATGACCTTCATCAACTACATCGGCATCAAGCCCGCCAGCGTGTTCCAGACCATCGCCGTGGTGTTCCTGGTGTGCGTCGGCGGGGTCATGCTCACCGGGTCGTTCGTGGGCGGCTCGGTGGAGAACATGGAGCCCCTGTTCACCGGGGGCGTGCCGGGGATCTTCGTGGTCCTGGTGGCGGTGCCGTTCCTGTTCGTCGGGTTCAACGTGATCCCGCAGTCGGCCTCCGAGGTCAAGATCCCCTACCGTCTGGTGGGCGGGCTGCTGGTGGTCTCGGTCCTGTGCGCGACCGCCTGGTACGTGATGGTCATGCTCACCGCGGGGGCGGGCCTGTCCCCGGCCGAGCTGCTGGACTCCGAGCTGGCCTCGGCCGACTCCGTCGCCGCCATGTGGAACAGCCCGGTGATGGGCGACGTACTGGTCCTCGGCGGCATCGCCGGGCTGCTGACGAGCTGGAACGCCTTCCTCATCGGCGGCAGCCGGCTGGTCTACGCGATGGCCGCCTCCCGGATGCCGCCGGACTGGTTCGGCCGCCTGCACCCCCGGTACCGCACCCCGGCCAACGCCATCCTGTTCATCGGCGCGCTGTCGGCGGTCGCGCCGTTCTTCGGCCGCCCCATGCTGGTGTGGCTGACCAACGCGGGCGGGATGAACATCGTGCTCGCCTACATGACGGTGGTCGTGTGCTTCCTGGTGCTGCGCCGCCGCGAACCCGCCATGGAGCGGCCCTTCCGCACCCCGGCCGGGCCCGCCGTGGGGTGGATCGCCCTGGTGCTCTCGCTGGGCCTGTTCACGCTCTACCTGCCGGGCATGCCCGCCGCCCTGGGCTGGCCCCAGGAGTGGCCGATGGTGCTGGCCTGGTGGATCGCCGGGGCCCTGCTGCTCTGGCGCCTGCCCCGGGTCCCCCCGGGCCCGGACGCCGAACAGCGCCTCATCACCCTCATGGACGCCCGTAAGTGAAAGGAGCCGGTGGCCCGCCCGGGCCACCGGCCCACTCCCACGAAACGTGCTCTTCCGGCAGGGCGACGGCGGCCGCCGGGTCGGTGAGCGCCGCGGACACCGTCCCGCCCTCGCCCGCGGCGATGACACCCGGGCGCGGGGGGAAGGAGGCGGTGAACCCCCCGTCGGGATCACGTTCGACGGTGCGGTTCATGGCGGGCCCTCCCTCGCTCGGGGTCAGCGGTGGTGCCAGGTGGTGAGGCGGGAGACCGCCTCGTCCAGGATCTCGTCGCGCTTGCAGAAGGCGAAGCGCAGCAGGTGCTCGCCCTCCTTCTCGCGGTCGTAGAAGACCTGCGCCGGGACCGCCGCCACGCCCGCCTCGCGGGGCAGGGCGCGGGCGATGTCCACCCCGCTCGTGTACCCCAGCGGGCGGATGTCGGCCATCACGAAGTAGGTGCCCTCGGAGACGTTCACGTCGAACCCGGTCTCCGCCAGCCCCGCCGCCAGCCGGTCGCGCTTGCCCTGGAGCGCGGCGCGCTGGGCGGCGATCCAGTCGCCCTCGTTGTCGATGGCGTCCGCGATCGCGAGCTGGAGCGCCCCGTTGGAGCTGAACGTCAGGAACTGGTTGACCGTGCGCACCGCCGTCACCAGCGGTTCGGGGCCCATCACCCAGCCGGTCTTCCAGCCGGTGACGGCGAACATCTTGCCCACCGAGGACACCGACACGGTGCGTTCGCGCATCCCCGGCAGCGTCGCCAGCGGCACGTGCGGCCTGCCGTCGAAGGTCAGGAACTCGTACACCTCGTCGGTGAACGCGAGGAGGTCGTGCTCGCGGCACACCGCCGCGATCTCCTCCAGCTCCTGCGCGGTGAAGACCGTCCCGGTCGGGTTGTGCGGGCTGTTGACCAGCACCATCCGGGTCCGGGGCCCCACGGCGGCGCGCAGCTCGGCGGGGTCGAAGGTGAACCGGCCGGTCGCCGGGTCCGGGCGCAGGGTGACCGGGCGGCGGACGCCGCCCGCCAGCGTGATCATCGCGGCGTAGGAGTCGTACATCGGCTCGAACACGATGACCTCGTCGCCGTGGTCGACCAGGGCCAGCAGGGCCGCGGCGATACCCGCCGTCGCCCCCACCGTGATGTACACCTCGGTGTCCGGGTCCAGGTCGATCCCGTAGTGGCGCGACCGGTAGCGGCCGACCGCCTGACGCAGCTCCGGCCGCCCCGGGCCCGGCGGGTACTGGTTGACACCCTCCAGGATGTTGCGGGAGGCGGCCTCCAGCAGGGAGCGGGGCCCGTCGGTGTCGGGGAACCCCTGGCCCAGGTTGACCGATCCGGTCTCCGTGGCCAGCCGCGTCATCTCGGCGAAGATCGTCTCGCCGTACACGCGCATTCGTTCGATCAGCGGATTTTCCACGCCCCGAGCGTATCCTCCGGGACGCCGCCGCCACCATCCGGGCATGCGCGTGGGGCGGGACCCGTCGGGTCCCGCCCCACGTACGCGTCAGGGCAGGAGCAGGCTGAGCACGATCCACACGACCGGACCCGCGATGAGCAGCGAGTCCAGCCGGTCCATCAGGCCGCCGTGGCCCGGCATGAACCGGCCCATGTCCTTGATCCCCAGGTCGCGCTTGAACAGCGACTCGATGAGGTCCCCGACCGTCGCGGCCAGCACCACCGCCAGGCCCAGGACCACGCCGACCCACCAGGGGCCGCCGAGCATCAGCGTCACGCACAGGGCGCCGGCCAGGGCGCAGCCCAGCACGGACCCGCCGAAGCCCTCCCAGGTCTTGTTCGGGCTGATCACCGGCGCCATCTTGTGCCGGCCCAGCAGGATCCCGGCGAAGTAGCCGCCGATGTCGCTGGAGATCGTCACCACGATGAACGTCACCAGGCGCTGCTGGCCGTCCTCGGGGTGGGCGATCAGCAGCATCCACGTTCCCAGCAGGAACGGCAGGTAGACCAGGGTGAACATGCTCGCCGAGGTGTCGGCGACGAACCCGTCCGCCCCGCCCCGCAACCGCCACACCAGGGCGGCGATCGCGGTCAGGGCGGTGGTCCCCAGCAGCCACTCGGGGCCGCCGAAGTAGGCGGCGGACTGCATCGCGACGCCGCCGACGGCCAGGGGGACCACCGCGACGTCCATGCCCTTGCTGGCGAACGCCCGATTGAGCTCGCGCATGCCGATCAGCACCCCCAGGGAGGTGATGATCGTGAACAGCGCGGGCCAGGGGAAGATCGAGAAGAAGACCAGCGCGCCCAGAAGGCATCCGCTGGCGATGGCCACCGGGAGGTTGCGGCCGGTCTTGACCGGCTCACCCCCCGGCTTGTGCAGCACGAAGCGCTGACCGTCGGCCTTGTCGGCCCCGGCGTCGCCGGGGCCGACCTGCTGAGTGTCGTCGGGTCTGTGCTCCGGCGAGTGGTCATCGCCTCCGGAGCCGCTGGAAGGAGT
>NZ_JBJJBV010000331.1:0-10877 GCF_045446735.1 Nocardiopsis protaetiae | reverse complement strand
CGAACAGGTCGTCGATGTCGCTGTGCCCGCTGCGCGGGCGCACCCCGTAGATGTCGCCGTCGAACACCCGGTAGGCGTCGCGCACGACCAGGGTGTCGGGGTCCAGGCCGGGGCCGTCGCCGAGCCAGTCGGCGGCCTCGGCGGCGGTGCGCCGGACCCGAGCGGGGAGGGGCCGGCGGGTGTTGGGGAAGACCCGGTGCGGGCCCAGGCTGTGCAGCCAGCCGGCGTAGACGGCCGGGTGGCGGGTGCGCATGACCACGTCCACGCCGCGCAGCGGGCGGGTGCGGATCTCCCGGGTGAGGAAGTGGGTCATCAGCGCCGAGGTGAGCCCGGCGCGGCGGTGGGCGGGCACCACCCCGGTGGCGTCCAGGTACAGGGCGGGGCGCCCGGCCAGGTGCAGCCGGTGGTAGCCGCCCCAGCCGACGGGGACGCCGCCGTGGTCCAGGATCAGGGCCAGGGAGGTGACGCGGTCGAAGAAGCCGCCCTGGACGCGGGCGTGCCAGTAGGCGGAGTGGTCGGCGCCGAAGGCGCGGGCGGCCAGGCCGCGCAGGATCATGTGCAGGCGCCGGCGGCGGTCGGCCGACAGGTCGGCGGGGGAGTCCCAGCGGGCGATCCGGTAGCCGGGGCACAGGTCGCGGATGGTCGGCAGGGGGTCGAGGGCGGGCGTCGGGTGGAGGACACGGTCCCGGGTGAGCACGCGGATCCCACTTTCATCACTCTAGGCAGTCAGTTGACTGCCCACAGTAGTTGCTGTGGGGTGTGCCCGTGCGGACTTCGCCCAGGACGGCCCCGCCGGACCGGTCGGATCAGTCGGCGGCGCGGCGCAGGCGGGCGGCCAGGGCCGTCATCTCGGTGCGCAGCTCCTCGGGTTCCTCCACCCGCATCTCCACCTCCAGCATGGCCAGGTAGCAGGCCATGACCTGGAGCGAGTCGCCCGCCACCTCCAGGACGCAGGAGGCCTCGTCCACCGGCTCCAGGCGGCCGTACTCGCCGATGCCGCGCTCGTTCGCCTCCTCGGCGCCGACCAGCAGCCGCACCCGGGCCTTGTACGGCCACATGTGGAAGTTCATCCGCTCGGCCAGGTAGGCGGCCACCCCCTGCTCGGGCGGGTCGCGCGGGGGCACCCGCGGCCCGGTCGGGGTGAGCGGGCGCATCCGGTCCACCCGGAAGGTGCGCCAGTCCTCGCGCTCGTTGTCCCAGGCCACCAGGTACCACAGCCGCCCGCGCGAGACCAGGCGGTGGGGCTCGGTGACGCGCCGCGAGACGGTGCCGTCGTGGCGCTCGTAGTCGAAGCGCAGCCGCTCCCCGTCGCGGCACACGCCCGCCACCAGGGCCAGCACGTCGGCGTCCACGGTGGGGCCCCGGCCCGGCATGGGGACGGTGAAGCTGCCCAGGGCGTCCACCCGGCGGCGCAGCCGGGAGGGCAGCACCTGGAGCAGCTTGGCCAGGGCGCGCACCGAGGTCTCCTCGATGCCGCTCACCCCGCCCTGGGCGGCGGTGCGCAGCCCCACCGCGACGGCGACGGCCTCGTCGTCGTCCAGCAGCAGCGGCGGCAGGGCGGCGCCCGCGCCCAGCTGGTAGCCGCCGCCGGTGCCCATGGTGGCCTGGATCGGGTAGCCCAGCTCGCGCAGCCGGTCCACGTCGCGGCGCACGGTGCGGGCGCTCACCTCCAGGCGGTCGGCGAGTTCGCCCCCGGGCCAGTCCTTGCGGGTCTGGAGCAGGGACAGCAGGCGCAGCAGGCGTGAGGACGTGGTGGTCGACATACCCGCAGTCTGCCAGGAGTGCAGGACAGGTCGTGTCCGCTACCGGTGCCGGTGTCGGTGGGGGACCAGGGCGGCGGCCAGGTGCAGGGCCGCCGCCGCGCCCAGGCACACCGGGAGCGAGCCCTGCGCCAAAGGCCCGGCCAGGGCGGCCCCGGCGGCGAACGCGGAGATCTTCAGGCTCGCGCCGGTGGTGAACACCCGCGCCCGCAGGCGGTCCGGCGCCTCCCGGTGGCGGATCGCGAACAGGGCGGTCAGCTGCGGCCCCTCGGCCGCGCCCACCAGGCACAGGCACGCCAGCAGCGGGATCGGGGAGGCCGCCAGGGCGGCCCCCGCGGTGCCCGCCGCCTGGACCGCGACGCACACCCGCAGCAGGACGTCGGGGGACACCGCGCCCGGGCGGCGCGCCAGCAGGAGGTTGGCGGCCAGCGAGCACACCGCCATCGCCGACAGCAGCAGCGCGCCCTGCCCGGCCCCGCCCAGCAGGCGCAGCCCCAGCAGCGGGGCGCACACCACGAGCATCCCCGTCCCGGCGATGGACAGCGAGCTCGCGGCGGTGGCCCGGCGCAGCGCCCCCGCGGCGAGCACCGCCCGCACCCCCTCCCACAGTTCGGGCAGCACCCGCCCCGCCGGGTGCGCCGCCGGGGCGGCGGGCAGCGCGAGCGCGGCCGGGACCGCCAGGGCGATGAGCACGGCCGCCGCCTGCGCCGCCGCACCGGCCCCGGCCACAACGGCCACCGCCCCCGCCAGCGCCGGGCCCAGCAGGGCGGCGGCGCCGAAGGTCATCGCGTCCCAGGCGTCCGCCCGCCCACGGCGTTCGGGCGGCACCACCCGGGGCAGCTGCGCCGTCCACCCGCCCGAGAGCACCGGGCCCAGCAGCCCCACCGCCACCGCGGCACCGACCGCCAGGGGCAGCGGGACCCGGCCCACGGCCAGGGCGATGAGCGCGAACCCGGCCGCGTAGCCGCCCAGCGCCCACGCCAGCAGCCGCCCCGGGTGCCGGGAGCGGTCCAGCAGCGCCCCCACCAGGGGCCCGCCCACCGCGGCCGCCCCGGTCAGCCCGGCCAGCAGGGCCGAGCCCGCCACGGCCTCGCCGGTCAGCGCCACCCCGAGCAGGAGCAGCGCCGGTCCCGACATCTCATCGCCCGTCCGGGCGGCCAGCGCCCCGCCCAGGTACCTTCTCACCTCGCGCACGGGCCGGACGCTACGCGGTAACGCCTCAAATCAGAAGAGGCGTTACAGTGGCCGCATGCCGACCTCCACCGCCCTGACCGGCCGCTCGGTGCGGGTGGTCGCCGCCCGCACCGCCGACCTCGTCAACGCCCTGGCCGCCCCCGGCACGGGCCCGGCGCAGGTGGAGGCGGTGCTGCGCGCCCACGGCGAGGAGGAGTCCGTCACCGGACCCGACGTCGAGCCGATGCGGCGGGCGGCCGGGCGCATCCGCCGCGTCCTGGCCGCGGACACCACCGCGGAGGCCGCCGCCGAGGTCAACGCCCTGCTGGCCGCCGCGCACCCACCCCGGCTCACCGACCACGGCGGCGCCTCGCACTGGCACGTGCACACCGACTCCCACGACGACGCGCCCCTGGCCGAGTGGTTCGCCGCCTCGGCGGGCCTGGTGCTGGCGCTGCTGCTCACCGACCGCCGGCGCCCGCCGGGCGGGGTGTGCGAGGCCCAGGGGTGCGGGCGGGTGTTCATCGACACCGGCAGCGGCAGCGCCCGACGGTTCTGCTCCAAGCGGTGCGCCACCCGATCCCGGGTCCGGGCGCACCGCGCCCGCGCCTGATCAGGCCCGGCGGTCGATCCAGGCGGCGATGCGCTCCATCAGCAGTTTCCCGGTGGGCTCGCCCTCGATGAGGGCGAGCAGGGAGAACGCGTGCGGCAGCCCCTCCAGCACGTCCACCCGCACCCGGGTGCCCGCCGTGTGCGCGGCCGCGGCGTAGCGCAGGGTGTCGTCCAGCAGCGCCTCGGCCCCACCGGCCACCATCAGCAGCGGGGGCAGGCCCGACAGGTCGCCGTGCAGCGGGGACTGCGGGGCCCGGTCGCGCGCGGCCCCGCCCAGGTAGCGGCCGGTGAGGTCGGCGATGAGGTCGCGGTCCACCCCCGGGTCGCCCGGGGTGTCGGCGGACAGGGAGGGGCTCGCCAGGGTCATGTCGGTGACGGCGGACTGGGTCACGACGGCGCCGGGCGGCGGGTCGCCCGCCGCCTTGAGCACGAGCAGCGCCGACAGGGCCAGCGCCCCTCCGGAGGACTCGCCGACCACCGCGATCCGCTCGGGCGCGAACCCCTCGGCGAGCAGGTGCCGGTATGCGGCGACCACGTCGTCCAGGGGCGCGGGGAAGGGGTGGTCGGGCGCCAGCCGGTAGTGCACGGCCAGGGCGGGGCGGCCGGTGGCCGCGGACAGCCGGCGGGCGGCCGCGGCGATCAGCCCCGGGTCGCGGTGGACGAACCCGCCGCCGTACACGTACAGCACCGCGCCGCGCGTTCGGGAGACGCCGGGGGCGCTCACCCACACGCCGCCCGGGGCGGGCTCGCCGCCGGGGTCGCGGAAGGGGGCCGGGTCGGTCAGGGCCGCCGACACCCGGGCGGCCGCGGTGGCGGCGTCGGGTTCGGCGAAGAGGCGGTGGATGTCCATGGGGGACAGGTCTACCGCCTCTCCGCCCACCCTGTCATCGGGTTATCGGACTACCGGCTCATTCGCCCACCACGGCGACGGCCTCCACCTCCACCAGCTGGTCGTCGTAGCCCAGGGCGGCCACCCCGAGCAGGGTGGAGGGCGCGTCGTGGCCGCCCATGTGGGCGCGCACCACGTTCCAGGCGGCCACCAGGTCCTCTTGGCGGGAGGAGGCGACGTAGACGGTGGTCTTGACGATGTCGGTGAGCGCAGCCCCGGCGTCGGCCAGGGCGGTGCGCAGGTTGCGCATGACCTGCTCGGCCTGGCCCGCGACGTCGCCGACGGCGACGGTGGCCCCCTTCTCGTCCAGGGGGCAGGCCCCGGCGGTCCACACCGCGCGCAGGGGTCCGGTGGCGGTGGCCGCGTAGGCGTAGTCGACGGCCTCGGTGAGGGTGGCGCTGCGGACGAGGCGGACGGCGGACATGGGTCTCCCGGGGGTCGGCGGTCTGGTCACCCCTGTTCAACGCGGCGGGGGCGGTGGTGGTTCTGGCTTCTGCCACCGGCAGACCCGTCAATATTTCTTGACACGCGATAAGCGTCAAGATAAATTGACGACATGGAAGAGGGAGCGCCGCTCGACCCGGCCACCGGCCTGACCGCCGTCGCCGCACTGCACAAACTCGCCGACCACCTGGAGGCCCTCACCGTGCGCGCCGCCCGCGAGCAGGGCCTGTCCTGGCAGGAGATCGCCGACCGGTTGGGCGTCACCCGCCAGGCCGTCCACCAAAAACACGCCCACCGGGAGTGACACCGTGTTCGAACGCTTCAGCCGCACCGCCCGCGCCATCGTCTCCGACGCCGTCGCCACCGCCGCCGAACAGGGCGACGCCAAGGTCGGCCCCGCCCACCTGCTCCTCACCCTGGCCCGCACCGACGGCGCCGGCGCCCGCATCCTCGCCGACGCCGGCCTCACCCCGCAGATGCTCGCCGACCCGCCCGCCGGCCCCGCCGGCCTCAACGACCGCGAGCTCAACGCCCTGCGGGCCGTCGGCATCGACACCGACGCCCTGTTCCGCCGCCTGGAGGACGCCTTCGGCCCCCAGGCCCTCACCCCGCCCGCCGAGGCCGCCCCGCCCAAACGGCGCGGCCGCCTGGGCAGCCCCTTCGACGCCAAGGCCAAGAAGGTCCTGGAGCTGTCCCTGCGCGAGACCATCGCCGCGGGCCACACCTCCATCGACTCCGCCCACCTGTTGCTGGCCCTGCTGCGCCAGGGCCTGCCCGAACCCGCCGCCTCGGCCCTGGCCGACCACGGCATCACCTACGACCACGCGCGCCGCCGCACCCACGAACTCCTCGACGAGGCGGCGTCAACTTGACCCGGCTCTGAAGGGCCGGGTTTGCAGGTAGGTGTCCGGCCGGCTGCCGGTTCGCCTCCCGCGTCCAGGAGAACCCTAGGGGTCCCCTGACGGCCGCCCCGCGTTCCACGCCTCCTGGCCCCTGCGGGCCAGGACGCGGGAAGCATTGCGGTCGGCGTGCGCAACGACGCCGCACGACCGGCAGACGAAACGAGCTTGGGAGATGCGGTTGCGGTGGTGGGTGTAATGGCAGTCGGCGCACTCGCGTGAGGAGTACGCCGCCTCCACGAACACCACCGGCACCCCGGCCCGCTTCGCCTTGTAGGAGATGAAGGTCCCGAGTTGGGCGAAGGCCCAGGAATGCAATGTGGCCCGTTGGGGCTTGCGTTGCCGTACCCGTGCACGGATCCCCGTCAGGTCTTCCAGGGAGATCCCGCGTCCGGTGCGTTCGGCCTCGGCCACGATGCGCTTCGAAGTCACATGGTTGGCGTCCCGCCCCCGGCGGGACTCCTTGCGCCGCTGTCGTTTCAGCAGGCGTTCGGCGGACGTGGTGCCCTTGGCCTGCAACTTCTGCCGCAGCCGTGCCTGGCGTCGGCGGTAGCGGTTCAGCCTGCGCCCGGCCATGATGCGGCCGTCGGAAGCGGTGGCGATGTTGGCGATGCCCAGATCCACACCCAGGAACCCGTCCGGCTCATAGGCGGGGGCATCGGGCACCGTGACGCCGACCAGCAGGAACCACATCCCGTCCCGGACCACCAGGTCGGCCTCGCCCCACCGGTGCTCGGCCGGTACCTTGAGCTGTTCGGGCGAGCAGGTGAACGGCACACCCTTCAACCGCCCGCCCAGACTCCACAGGGAGACGGTGCGGGCATCCAGCGCGAAGGACAGGTTGCGGGCGTCGTAGGGCTGGGCCGCGTCCGGCCGGAACACGACCGGCTTGGACTCCACCGCCCGTCGGCGCTGGGACCCGGGCCTGCCGTGGTTGCCGTTGCGGAGGTTGGCGGCCAAGGCGGTGTAGGCGTCGGCGACCTTCTTGATCACGTGCTGGGCCGCCTGGGAGCCGATCCCCGCCACCCGCACATCGGCGTACACCCGCTTGCGCAGCGCGAAGTTCCGCCTGGTCCCGGTGGTGAAGGCCACCCGCGACACGTGGTTGGCCTGGGTGTTGACCGCGCGCAGGGTCGCCGCCAGCGCCGCCGCCTGCTCGGGCGACGGCACCAGCTTCAACTGCACCACGATCACGGACACGCCCCACATGGTTCACCCGGACGGTGACAGAACGCGGCCGAATGCTGCCACCTCTTGAGTGAGCTGCGTCACTGGATGGTCGGCGTGGTCTGGGCGGCGATTCCTCCCGGGCGTGAACGCCCGGGGTTCCTCGCCAAGTCAAGCTGAAGAACCCGGAAATAACAGAGTGGAGGACCGAACCTGGCCTCCACTCTTTCTACTGTGGGACACATGACGAACAGCGCGGCCATCCGCCCCTTCCGCATCAACGTCCCCCAGGTGCAGATCGACGACCTGCACGCCCGGCTCGACGCCACCCGCTGGCCCGCGCCCCTGCCGGGGCAGGAGTGGAGCACCGGCGCCCCCACGGCCTGGCTGCGCGAACTCGCCGACCACTGGCGCCACGGCTACGACTGGCGCAAGGCCGAGGCCGAGCTCAACGCCTTCCCCCAGTTCACCACCGAGATCGACGGCCAGAACATCCACTTCCTGCACGTGCGCTCGCCCGAGCCCGGCGCGCTGCCCCTGCTGCTCACCCACGGCTGGCCCGGCTCGGTGGTGGAGTTCCTCGACCTCATCGGCCCCCTCACCGACCCCCGCGCCCACGGCGGCGACCCCGCCCACGCCTTCCACGTGGTCATCCCCTCCCTGCCCGGCTTCGGCTTCTCCGGACCGGTCTCCGACACCGGCTGGAACACCAAGCGCATCGCCCGCGCCTGGGCCGAGCTGATGGACCGCCTGGGCTATGAGCGCTTCGGTGTCCAGGGCGGCGACCTGGGCGCGGCCGTCTCGCCCGACGTCGCCCGCATCGTCCCCGACCGGGTGGTGGGCGTGCACGTCAACGGCGGCCTGGGCATCCCCCTTGAGGAGATGACGGAGGAGGAGCTGGCCTCCCTCACCGACCTGGAGCGCGACCGCATCGCCCGCATCGGCGAGTTCATGACCGAGCAGTTCGGCTACATCTCGATCCAGGGCACCCGCCCCCAGACCCTGGGCTACGGGCTCAACGACTCGCCCGTGGGCCAGCTCGCCTGGATCATGGAGAAGTTCCGCGAGTGGACCCACCCCCGCGCCGCCCTCCCGGAGGAGGTCATCGACCGGGACCGGCTGCTCACCAACGTCATGCTGTACTGGCTGACCGGCACCGCGACCTCCGCGGCCTACGTGGGCTACGCCAACGAGGCGGGCTGGGGCGAGGTCGACGGGGACTCGGGCGTGCCCACCGCCGTCATCGTGTTCGCCCACGACGTCGGCATCCGCCGCTGCTCCGAGGCCGAGAACACCATCGTCCGCTGGACCGACGTCGAGGACCGGGGCGGGCACTTCGCCGCCCTGGAGGAGCCCGAGCTGCTCCTGGACGACGTGCGCGCGTTCTTCGCCGACCTGCGCTGACCCGCGCGGCCGGCCCCCGGTGCCCCCGCCCCCGTGGTGGGGGCACCGCCATGTCAGCCCAGGACCGCCACGCCCAGCGTCGCCAGCGTGCCGAACCCGATGCCCCACAGCACGATCGCCACCACGTGCCAGAACACCACCGTGTGCCGCGGCGCCCCGAAGGAGACGGTCGCCGCCGCGGTCACCTGGCTGGGCAGCGCCAGCGGACCCAGCAGCGCCACCCCGGCCACGCCGTACCGGTCGAACCGCTCCTTCAGCTTGGCGCGCCGGGGCGAGACGGCGGCCCCGTCCCCGCGGCCCGCGTGCACCCTGGCGCGCAGCCGCGCGGACACGGCCACCACGAACACCATGGACACGATGTTCCCGGCGACCGCCGCCGGGACCGCGACCCAGGCCGGGAGCCCGGCCACCACCCCCAGCGCGGACCCGCTGTAGGACTCGATGAAGGGGATCATCCCGAGCGCGATCACCACGACCCATTGCAGGGCCACGGGGACCTGGGCGGTGAAATCCTGGAGGAACTCGATCATCAAAGGGGCCTTTCGTCGGTGGTGGACCGGTCGATGCCCCTACCATCGCCCGCCGGCCCCTCTCCCGGCAGTGCGGCCGCGTCACCGGCGAACCGTGACATTCGCCCAGGTGGGACCATGACGCCGTGTCACTGGTGGGCGCGCCCCGCACCCGGCCAGACTGGGGGCGCGCCGCGCCGTGGTCCGCGGGCGGGCGCACCGCAGGGCGCGGACACGAAGGGATGCCATGGCGTCGGAGCAGACCGAGGAGACGCAGGGACGGCTGCGCAAGCTCAACATGGAGATCGTGTCCGGGTCGATCGCCGCCGTCGGGTCGCTGCTGATCGCCACCGACGCCCAGGCCTGGGGGGACGCGCTCCTCATGGGCGCGGGACTGGCCATGACCATGACGGTCGTCCACTGGTGGACCACCGGCCGCCACCCGCGCCTCATCCCCGTCGGGCTGGCCGTGGTCGCCGCCGTGTGGGTCGCCGGGGTCCTGGTGGCCGACGCCGCCACCACGGTCTACGGTGTCGCGGTCGTGGCCACCATCGTCGTCTCGGGGTTGGCGTCCCGGCGCCGCCGGCGGGCGGCGATCGCGGGCCTGGCCGTCTTCTCCCTGGCCCTGCTCGGGGTGAAGATCGCGGTGGGTCCCGAGGGGCCGCTGGAGGTCCTGGTCCGGTTCGGGGTGGCCTCCGCGGCCGTCGCCCTGGGCGGGTTCGTCCTGGTCGCGCTGGTCTTCGCGGTCCGCGACGTGCTCGCGGAGCTGGAGCGGGCGCGCGAACGCGAGGCGGAGGTGGCCGTCATGCGCGAACGCGTGCGCTTCGCCGGCGACCTGCACGACATCCAGGGCCACACCCTGCACGTGGTCAAGCTCAAGGCCGCCCTGGCCCGCAGGCTCCTGCGCGCCGACACCGACCGGGCCGAACGGGAGCTGGACGAGGTCCACGACCTGGTCGCCGACACCATCGCCCGGACCCGGGACCTGGCCTACGCCCAGCGCAGGCTCAACCTGGCGGCGGAGCTGGAGAACGCCAAGAACCTGTTCGAGGCCGCGGGCATCGGCGTGGAGGTCGAACGCGAGGGCGAGGTGGACGAGCGGGCCGCGGAACTGGTCGGCCAGGTGCTGCGGGAGACCACCACCAACATCCTGCGCCACGCCCAGGCCCGACGGGTGCGGATCACCCTCGCTCCGACGGGCATCATCATCACCAACGACGGCGCGGGCCCGGGCCCCGCACCCGCCCTGCGCGGACTGGCCGCCCTGGGGGAGCGGATCGCCGGCGCCGGGGGCACTCTGACGGCGCGGCGCGACGAGGACCGGTTCCTGACGGCCGTGTCCTTCCCGGCCGCCGGCGCCGACCACTGACCCCTTGCCCTTCACGAGAGGACACCGATGACCACCACCGTGGTGCTCGCCGACGACGAGGCCCTGCTGCGGTCGGCGCTGGCGGCGCTGCTGCCCCTGGAAGGGGACATCTCCGTGCTGGCCGAGGCCGCCGAGGGTACGGCGGCCGTGGAGGCGGTGCTGGAGCACCGGCCCGACGTGCTCGTCATCGACCTGGAGATGCCCGGCACCGACGGCCTGGAGGCCGTCACCCGGCTGCGCCGGGAGCTGCCCGGGCAGGTGGTCCTCATGCTGACCCGGCACGCCCGCCCCGGGGTGCTGCGCCGGGCGCTCAAACTCGGGGTGCAGGGCTTCGTCAGCAAGGCGGCCGACCCCGCGCACATCGCCGAGGTCATCGCCGCCCTGCACGGGGGCAGGCGGTGGATCGACCCGGACGTGTCGGCGCTGGCGGTCATCGACGACTCCCCGCTCACCGACCGGGAGGTCGACGTGCTGCGCGAGACCCGGGAGGGGTACTCGGTCGCCGAGATCGCCGGGCGCCTGCACCTGGCCGAGGGCACCGTGCGCAACTACCTGTCCAACGCGATGCACAAGACCCAGACGCGGACCCGGCACGAGGCCGCCCGCTACGCCCGCGAGCACGACTGGCTCTGACCGGCCGGGGCGGGGAAC
>NZ_JBJJBV010000330.1:0-6513 GCF_045446735.1 Nocardiopsis protaetiae | reverse complement strand
TCCGGCACCAACTTCAACGCCGCCACCACGGTGCCCGCGGCCCGCGCCCGGGCCGCGGACCGCCCCGTGTACCTGGTGGACCTGCCCGGCCAGCCCGGACTCAGCTGCGGCGAGCGGGTCGGCCGACCCGGGATCGAGGCGTACGGGGCCTGGTTCGACGAGCTCCTGCCGCAGATCACCGACCGGCCCGTCATCGTGCTCGGCCACTCCCGGGGCGCCGCCATCGCCCTGGCCTCCACCCCCTCGCCGCTGGTCGCCGGGCTGCTGCTGCTCAACCCCGCCGGGCTGACCGCCCCGGGGATGACCTCGGAGTCCATGCGCGCCACCCTGCCGTGGATGCTCCGCCCCACCGAGCAGAACAGCGGGCGCCTCGTCGAGTTCCTCAGCGGTCCGCAGACCCCCTGCGAGGAGCACCGCGAGGAGGCCGAGTGGCTGACCCTGGTCGCGCGCAGCTGCCGCACCGGGTCCACACCCAGCCCGCTGCACGCGGAGCAGATCCGGGCCTGGTCCGACACGCCCGTCGCGGTCGCCACCGGATCGCACGACCCGTTCTTCTCGCCCGCGCGCCTGCACGGGCCGGCCCGGCGCTTCCTGGACGCCGAGGTCCACACGATCGAGGGCGCCGGGCACCTGTCCCTGTACGAGAACCCCGAGCAGGTGTGCGGGCTGCTGAGCGCGCTCGACGTTCGCTGACGGACCGGCCCGGCCGGTCAGCCGGGCCAGAAGAAGTCGTCCAGCACCCGGTACAGCTCCAGCAGCTCCGGGTCGACCAGGTCGCGGCCGTAGGCGTCCAGGAACGCCTCGGCGTCGCGCGGCCCGAACGACGGGTTGAGGTCGCTCAGCATGCTGCCCGTCATGTCGGCCAGGTCCAGGTGCCGGTCGCCCACCCCCACCCGGCCCAGGTCGATGAGGGACCACCCGCCCCCTCCGTCCACCAGGACGTTGGGCAGGCAGTAGTCGCCGTGCAGCAGGACCGGGCCGGACACCGGGACCCGGCCCAGGCGCCCGGCCAGCCGGGCCAGTACCTCCCCGGCCCGCGTTCCCACCCTGCCCCCGGCGGCCGTTCGCGGCGCGGCGGCCGCCGCGGGGAGCTCCGGGGTGTGGCCCCGCGCCCGCCAGCCGCGGTCCACGGCGCCCGAGGCCACGCGTTCGCGGGCCTGCTCCAGCAGCACGTCCGGGCCCATAGGGAGCGGTAGACCCGCCACCGGGACGGCGTGCAGCCCGCGCAGCGCCCGGGCCAGCAGGGCGATCAGCTCCGCGCGGTCGTGCCCCGGTTCGTGGGCGCCCCGGCCGGGGCGGTGCTCCATGGTCAACCAGTGCGTCCCCCGCCACCGCCCGGAATCCAGCAGCCGCGGGACCGGCAGCGGCGTGCGGGCCAGCAGGCGCAGCCGCCGCTCGGTACCGACCAGCTCGGCCACCAGATCGGGGCGGTCCAGGGCCGCCGACTTGAACACCGCCGTCGGCCGCCCCGCCACGTACAGGCGGGCGACCCGGGCCCCGGACAGGCCCACGTCGATCTCCTCGACCCGGTCGGCGGCGACACCCGGTGGCAGCGGCATGTCCGGCAGCCTAACCGGGCGGCCGGCGCCGCCCCCACCGGCTTTCCGTGCACTCCGCGACACTCCGGCACACAGGTGTTCTCGACACCCGGCGTCGCCGCCGCCCATGCTGGCCGGGGGTGAAGGGGGGCCGATGGGGCGTATCAAGGAGTCGCTGGACCACTGGAGGCGCAGGGACCGCCGCCGTGAACGCCTCAGGGAAGACGAATCCACCCTCGTGGACCGTCTCTACGGCACCCCCTACGAGAACCTGCCCCGGGCCACCGGGGTGCTCCCCGCCGCGGAGGCCGAACGCGTCATGGACGTGGCCCTGCGCCTGGGCCGCCAGATGTTCCTGTGCGGCTCCGAGACCGCCACCATCGAATACACCCTCATCGCCGTCACCGACGCGCTCGGACTCACCTACCTCGACGTCGACATCACCGGCCGGTCCATCCACCTCCAGCACCACCCGCCGGGGGAGCGGCCGCTGGTGCTCTTCCGGGTCACCAAGTCCGAGGACACCCGCGACCTCAACCGCATGTCGGCCGTGGACGCGATGATCCGGGAGATCGTGTTCGAGGGGATGACCCTGGAGGACGCCGAACGCGCCCTCGACCGGGTCGAGCACGTCCCGCCCGCCCTGCCCTGGTGGCTGATGCTCGCGGGCGGCGGGGTCCTGGCCGCGTCGATCAGCCTCCAGGCGGGCGGTACACCGCTGTCGGCGCTGGTGGCGGTGCTCATCCGGGTGGTCGTCGACCGGGTCGGGTGGTCCCTCGGGGGAAGGCTCGGGCTGCCGACCTTCTACGTGGTGGGCATCCAGGCGTTCATCGCCGTGGGGACCGGCATCTTCGGCTCCGGCCTGGGCTGGTGGAGCGGGCAGGAGGCGGCCAGCATGGCCGCCGCCAACCTGGTCCTGCTGCTGCCCATCCTCGCGGTGGTGTCGCTGGCCCAGGACGCCATCACCGGGTTCACGCTCATGGCGGCCTCGCGGATCGTCACCGTCGCGATGGTCCTGGCGGGAATGCTCGTCGGCGCCGTCCTGGTGTCGACCGTCTTCCGCGACCTGGACCTGGCCCACAGCGAGCTGATCACACTGGTCTCCATGCCGCTGTGGGTGGTCCTCCTGGCGTGCGCGGTCGGGGCCCTGGGCAACGCCCTGCTCATGGGCGGCGCGTTGCGGCTGATCCCGGTGGCGGTGCTGGCGGGCGCGGTGGCGGGGGTGGTCAACACGGTCGGGAACCGGGTCCTCGGGCTGACCTCCCCGATGGCGGTCCTGCTGGCGTCGATCCTGCTGGGCATCGGGGCGGCGGTGCTCGGCGAGCGGCTCCGGGTGCCCCGGGCGGCGATCTTCGTGCCTGGTATCACCGGAGCCCTGCTGCCCGGCCCGGACATGTACCGGACCCTGGTCATGTACGCGGCGAACATGGAGGGCGCCGGCCCCGCCGTGCTGCTGACGCTCACCACGACGGCGGCGATCGGCGCGGGCATCGTGCTCGGCGATGTCCTGGGCAACGCGGCGAACCTGGGCTACGCGCGCCGCCGCGGCCGCCGCGCCCGGATCGCGGCGACTTCCGCGGAACCTTCCGAGCCCGACGAGGCCGACGGGCCCTCGGGGGCCGCGGCGGCCACGGAACCCGGGGGATCCGCCGGGCCCGGGGAGCGGGCCGGGGCGGACTGAGGCCGCTATTCCGCGGGGTTCGAGTGCTCCGCGGGGTTCGAGCGGGGGTCCAGGCCGACGGCGGGCAGGATCACCTCGTCGACGATCCGGGCGAGGTGGTCCCGGTCGGGCGCCCGGCCGTGGTCGACCGAGTACTTGAGGACCATGGCCTCGCCGATGTCGACGGTCACGTCGGTCACCCGGGCCGGGTCGATCCGGCCCCGCTCGGCGTAGTGCAGCAGGACGGTGCGGGTGAAGCGCCCGCCCCTGGGGTCGAACACCTCACGGTCGAACCGCTCGTGCAGCCCCGGGTCGCGCAGGGACTCGGCGATCACCGCGAACATCGCCCGCCCCAGGGGGTCCTCGTTCAGCTCGGTCAGCATCGCGAGCGAGTCGACGAGGTCCCCGCGCAGGTCGTCGGCGCCCGGGGTGGGCTGTTCCTGGGGGAAGTGGCTGTACATCGCGTCGAGCAGGATGTCGGCGGGCACCGACCAGCGCCGGTACAGGGAGGTCTTGGCGGTGCCCGCGCGGCGGGCGATCCCCTCCATGGACAGCCCGCCCACCCCGTTCTCCGCCGCCTCCAGGATCGCGGCCTCGTGGATGGCGCCGACGAGTTCCTCGCCGCGTCTGCGCGTGCGCCGCGGGGCGGACTCCCCGTCCCGGGATCGGGCCGACTCCTCGTTCCGGTTCTCCACAGGGCTTCCCAACTAAGCTACGATCCCGTATCTTAAAAATGCGTATTGGCTACGCACCCGTATCCTAGTACCCGACCTCCATCGGAGTGATCCGCATGCCCCCTCCTCGTACCGACGCCGTCCCCCTGTCCGGGCGGGCCGTGGCCCCCGACCTCGCACGCGGCGTGATGCTGCTGGTCATCGCCATCGTGCACGCCCACATCCTGTGGCTGATGACCGCCGGGGACCTCTCCGGGACCTCCGGGGGAGTGCTCGACACCGTGACGACGGTGGCGGTGCTGGTGTTCGCCGAGGCGCGCGGCTATCCGATGTTCGCCGCCCTGTTCGGATACGGGCTGGCCTGGATCCACCTGCGGCGGACCGCGGAGGGGACCCCCTGGCCACGGGTGCGCTCCCTGGTGCGCAGGCGCGGCCGCTGGATGGTGGCCATCGGGCTGGCGCACACGGTGCTGCTCTTCTTCGGCGACATCATCGCGGTCTACGGCCTCATCGCGCTGTGCTTCGCGGGGCTGCTGCACGTCACCGACCGGCGGCTGCTCGCCCACGGGTTCACCTGGATGGCGCTCGGCTCACTGGTCTACGCGCTGGGCACCACCCTGCCCGACGCCACCTCCGCCGAGGGCGGGAGCGCGCTCGGCCACGGTTTCTGGGCGGACATGGGCATGCGGCTGCTCACCTGGCCGTTCATGACCCCGCTGCTGCTGGTGACCTCGGTGTTCCCGTTCGCCATCGGCGTGTGGGCCGCCCGGCGGCGGGTCCTGGAACAGCCACAGGAGCACCTGGCGCTCCTGCGCCGCACCGCCGGGATCGGCATCCCGCTCGCCGTCCTGGGCGGGCTGCCCCAGGCGCTGATGTTCACCGGCCTGTGGACGCCGCCGTCGGCGGTGGCGGAGACCGCGGGGGCGTGGCTGCACGTGCTCACGGGGTACGCGGGCGGGTTCGGCTACGCGGCGCTCATCGCCCTGGTGACGGTGCGGCTCGCCGGACGGCAGGGGCCGGTGGTCCGCGCCCTGGTCGCCACGGGGCAGCGGTCGATGACCTGCTACCTGTTGCAGTCGGTGGCGTGGATGGTGCTGTTCATGCCGTACATGCTGGACCTGGGCGCCGGGATGTCCACCACGGTCTCGGTCCTGGTGGGCGCCGGTGTCTGGGCGGTGACCGTGGTCCTGGCGGACCTGATGCGGCGGGCCGGTATCCGGGGGCCGGCCGAGCGGTTCCTGCGGTGGCGGACCTACAGACCGGAACACCCCCGACCAGAGAGCGGCCGCGGGCCCCGACCACCCACGGAGCGCGCCGCCCACTGAGCCGCCACCGCCTCCCGCAGTGAGCGCCACCCCTACTTTCTGGCGGTGTCAGGGTATGGGGCGGCCGCGAGGTCGGCCACCGGAGGAGCGCGCCGCTCACTGAGCCGCCACCGCCTCCCGCGGCGGAGGTGTAGCCCCCTCCCGGCCGGATCGACGGCGCCGGGTGGGTGGCAGGATGACGGGATGGGACTTTCTGACGACGATTTCCTTCACGACACGGCGACGCGGCTGGGCGGGCTGACCGGAGTGCGGGCGGTCGCCCTGGGCGGGTCGCGGGCACAGGGCACGCACCGGGACGACAGCGATTGGGACCTGGCGGTCTACTACCGCGAAAAGTTCGATCCGCAGGAGCTGCGGGACCTCGGCTGGCCGGGCGAGGTGTCGGAGATCGGCGGCTGGGGAGGGGGTGTGTTCAACGGCGGCGCGTGGCTGCGCATCGACGGCCGCCGGGTGGACGTGCACTACCGGGACCTGGACGTGGTGGAGCGGGAGATCGCGCGGGCGCAGGCCGGTGACTTCGACGTGGAGCCCCTGCTGTTCCACCTGGTGGGCATCCCCACCTACCTGGTGGTCGCCGAACTCGCCCTGGGCCGCACCCTCCTCGGGGAGCTGCCCCGGCCGGACTACCCGCAGGAGCTGCGCCGGAGCGCGCCGCCCCGCTGGCGCGGGGTCGCCGCGGCCACCCTCGGATACGCCGAGAACAACCACGCCCCGCAGGGGCGGGTGAGCCACACCGCGGGCCTCATCGCCCAGGCGGCCGCCCAGACCGCGCACGCGGTGCTGGCCGGACGCGGCGAGTGGGCGACCAACGACAAGACCCTGCTGTCCAGGGCCGGATTGGAGGAGATCGATCTGATCATCGCCGGGATGACCGCCGACCCCCAGGACCTGCTGGCGGCCGTCGCCGAGGCCGGACGGGTCTTCGCCACCGTGTGAGCGAGGGACGCGGTGTCAGCGAGGGACGTGGTGGGAGCCCTCGCCACGGGACGAGGGGCCAGGCCCGACCGCGTGGCGCGGTATGCGCTCAGGGTGCGGCCGGTCTGCCGGTCGGCGTCCACCGGACCCTGGCCGTGCGACACCGCGGATTCCGCCCGGCGCGGTGCGCGGCACGGCAGGTGCTCAGGGTGAGGTCGGTCTGCCGGCCAGCGGCCATCGGGCCCGCCTGGCGGTACCCAGCGGCTGCCGGGCGGCAACCACCGTGTGGCATCGCTGTTCATCGGGCGGTACCGCCGTGCCCGCCGGGCGCGGCACTGCGCGGGCCGCGGCGTGGCCAGAGGTCGCGCACGGGGCGCGGCCGGTCGGTCGGCGCTGGCGCC